>QIAK01000213.1:9019-12124 GCA_003225515.1 Acidobacteriota bacterium
CGAACGAAGGCGCGGCGTAGCCGAATTCAGAAGTCCGATGCAGTGGGATCAGCGGAAGCATCCGCTCGAACAAGCCGCGGCGCTGGATGTACGGTCAGCGCGCGAACAATGAAGCATTACTGATTGAGGAGGTGCTCGTATGACCGGCCCAAATGGCCATGCACAAGACAATGGTTCGCCCACATCAGTTGCACTCCCTACGCCCTCAGTCATGCCGGCAGCGCCTCAGTTTTCGCCGGAGAAAGTTAAAGAACTGGTAGCAGCGCTGGAAGTGCCCTTTGATGCCTCGCAGATCGAATGGCGGGTGATGAACACCACGAAGAACGGACAGCCAATACGGGCCCAGGTCGTTCCCTATGCGGACCAGAGAGCGTACACCGACCGGCTGAATGCACTCTTTACGCCGGCAGGGTGGACGCGCAAGTACACCATTCACACCAGCGCGAATTTCGAACGAAGTGCGGATCAAAAGCTCGCTGCGAAAGTGCTGGTCACATGTGAGCTGACGATCTTCGGCTTGGGGTCGCATTCGGCTACCGGCGAGGAGTGGGCGGACAATTCGAATGCAGGCACCTCGGCGGAGGCCCAGGCTTTCAAACGGAGTTGTGCGTGTTTTGGCCTCGGACGATATCTTTATTATTTCACCGGAACGTGGGTGGACCTGGATGAGCGCAAGCGACCGAAGTCGGTTCCGCAGTTAGCCGCATGGGCTACACCGGCGGGCTGGTTAGAGGGGCTCCGCCCTCGTTGCGCACATGAGAACCCAGCACAACGACCAACTGCCGGAAACGGCCGCAATGGCCAATACGATAGTCACAGTTCGGGTGCTGACGGCGAGGTTCTCCGCGAGATCGAACGAATGGAACGAGTCGTGGGCAAACGCATGTATCGCGGATTATTGAAGGGCGTCGCGAGAGTGTGGACGCCCAAAGAGATTCAGGACAAGGCCCTCCAAGAAAAAGTCCTGGCGCACATGCAAGCAGCCGAACGGGGACTGAATCGTGCGAAAGCTGCGCGAGACAAAGCCGGCCTTGGAGTCTTCGCTGCGGTTCTGGGATCTTTGCGATTGAGCTCACTTGATCAAGTGGACAATCTCAAGACGCTGGAACACATCGTGATTGCGCTAGAGGAGAGAGCGACCCCAATCAGATGAGAACCGGTTTGGCTTTCCCCTACGCTCCGAGCGCTCCTGCAAAGCATTGCATCCCTATAACTCACGCGTTTTCCCGTCCGACGGCTGCTCTAATCTCTTTAATCTACGGCATTGAGGTCGCCTCACCATTGGGAGAAGGCTACTATCGACACTGGCGATGATATAACAAATTATGTTATATTTTCACTATCGAGAGGAGGGGAAATGGACGGCAAGGCACTGAGGGAAGCGCGACGAACCAAGAACTGGACGCAGACGGACGCCGCCAAGGCGCTTGGGGTAACGCAAGCCTATTTGTCCATGATCGAGTCAGGATCCCGCGTTCTTTCAAAACGGCTAGGCCGCAAAGCGCTCAAAGTGTTCGATCTTCCACCAACGGCGTGGCCGCTGCAATTTGGAACCAGCATGTCGTCGCCGCCCCGGAAGCACGATTTCGGCGCCGAACTAGCGGCGCTAGGCTACCCCGGGTTTGCGTATCTACGGACCAGAGTGCGAAGGAACCCTGCCGCCGTCCTGCTCGACGCTCTCAATGAGCCGAATCTGGATGCCCGGGTTGCGGAAGGACTGCCGTGGTTGGCCCTGACGTATGTCGACTTAGACTGGGATTGGCTGGTGCGAAACGCGAAGTTGACGGACCGGCAAAACCGCTTGGGGTTTGCCGTTTCTCTGGCGAGCGAAGTCGCAGAAGCCAAGCGAGAGAGCGAGAAAGCACGCAAACTAGGTCGCTGGTTGGACATGTTGGAAAGAGCGCGGCTTGCCCGCGAGGATACCTTCTGTCACGACTCCATGACAAAAGCGGAACGAGAGTGGCTCCGCGACCATCGTTCGCCTGTCGCGAGCCACTGGAACTTGCTCACTGATATGGAGGGTAAGCATCTTGCGTACGGATCCTAACAAGTCCATGCCGGAACCGTGGCTTTCTTTCCTGCGCGAACTGGATTCGGCGGTCGAGACAGAGATTCGTTTGGACTGCATGGGAGGCTTCGTCGTGACTATGGTGTACGGCTTCTCGAGGCCAACCGCAGATCTTGATGTTCTGGAGATTGCGCCGAGAGAGGCTGGGAAGGCGATGCTGGAACTCGGTGTACAGGGTGGTCGGTTGCACAAGAAGTACAAGATCTATCTCGACCCGGTCGGCGTAGCTCACGCACCCGAGGATTATGAGGAACGCCTGACCGAGATATTTCCCAAGACCTTCAAACATCTGCGCCTCTGCGCGCTTGATCCGTACGACTTAGCACTGTCAAAGTTGGAGCGCAATATTCAAAAGGACCGAGATGATGTGAAATACTTGGCCAAGACCGTCCCGTTGGATCTGGAAGTCCTCAGACAGCGCTATCAGAAGGAGTTGCGCTGGCAACTCGGTAATCCAGAGCGCGAGGATCTCACGTTGCGTCTTTGGATCGAAGCGATTGAGGAGGAGAGAGAAGTCTAATCGAGCGGTTCGAGACCGGAGCTGTCAAATCATGAAGCGAATCCGCAAGAGCATATTGCGTCTACCCATCGAAAAGCGGGCTGAAATAGCTCTTCGCGAGGCCGTCAAAGGGGTCATCGAAGAGCACGCCCGTCTCGGATTGCCTCTCTATATCGGCCGCAAGGGCAAAGTCGTGGAGTTGTCTCCGGCCGAAGTGCGTGCTCTCGCGAGATCCCGCCGTCGCAAGTAGGTTTCTCTTATAGGTGCAGGTTTGCGAGCCGGTCCCTCCTGGCTAGGCCCATCCACGTCATCATCCCTTCCCGATACTCGTCCACTCGTCCAATCCACGTCTACAGCGCTCCCGCATTCTCGCGCGCGCTTATCTGAATCACCGAGGCTGCTTTGGTTGCCCCTCCTAAGTCACGTGGCTCACTGAATAAGGCGTCACGCAAATTGGCAGACTGCGTCAGATTCTGCTTCCCCAGACACCGCCGACTGTCACGCACACGCTGATTTCAGATCCCAACGCTTAGAAAAC
>QIAK01000214.1 GCA_003225515.1 Acidobacteriota bacterium
AGGGGGGCGTTACTCTGGGAAAGGTGGCACTGACCGATAGCGTCAAGAAAAACATCTGCGGCAAGACGACCCGTGAACTGGTTCCCGGCTCGCTTAAGGTGTTCTACATGAAGGGATACGGCATGCTGGAGACGGGCGTGCATCGCTTCCATCATCCTGGGCACGAGGATACTGAAGGCGTGGGCGAGGGCCAGTTCATCCACCTATGGCAATTCAAAGATGGAGCGTGGAAGGTCACGCGAGTGATCAGCTATGACCATCACTCCGCCCGCTGAAGAACATTCACAGCCAAAATCGACAAGATCACCAGGGATGACCGCAGGAAGCTGTGATAAGGGTGGCCCGTCCAAGCTTCGCTTGGGCGGGTTCCTTTTTGAGCATATAGAAGTCGAATCCATCCTAAAAAGAGCGCGACCTCGGAGTGGTGCCCGCGGATCTCCGCAACTTTTGGGTGCGGAATCGCATGTAGTAGAAGAGCCGTTGTCGCCACAAATGTGACAAGTTCGTGACAATTCGTCTCGTGGGCTGTGATAGCGTGATTTTGTATCGTTTGTTGATAGTAGGGCCTGCCGCACCGCCTCTGCGCTTGGAATTTCGCTCATAAGTGGTAACTCTGGAAAGCTGTCCAAAACTATTTCATCCGAAAGGAACTGTACATGCGTAGCTGTGTTCACTTTTGCAATGCACAACGAATTCTTCCCGCCATCTTGTTTGTCGCCACCTCTTCCCTGGGGTTTGGTCAGAACGTCCCTAGTAGCTCCACGACTGGGGCAGCACCCGTTGCTGCCGCTCAGAATCCGAATCAGACAGCAATACTCCGCTGGTACCGCGCCAATGAAGCCGCCACTTTTGCGGCGGGCCCAGGGGCGGGCCAAGTGGCTTTTGACGGTAGCAATATTTGGGTCTCAAATTCGACGGCCAACACCGTCACGAAACTGAGGGCAAGCGACGGAACGGCCCTCGGAGAATTTGCGGCGGGATCGTCGCCCGCTGGCATGGCCTTTGACGGCGCCGATATCTGGGTCACCGATCAGGGCGCCAGCAGCGTTAATAAGTTGCGAGCCAGCGATGGGACGTCCCTCGGCATCTTCCGTGTAGGATCTTCTCCTTTTGCGGCGGCCTTCGACGGCACCAACATTTGGGTGGTGAACCTGGGCAGCAACAATGTCACGAAACTCCGAGCTGTTGACGGAAAAGTGCTGGGAACTTTCAACGTCGGAGCCTCACCGCAAGGCATCGCGTTTGACGGCACCTACATTTGGGTCGCCAATACTGGCGACAGCACTTTGACCAAGCTTCGCGCCTCGGACGGTTCTACGGTGGGTACCCTGACAGCGGGAGTCGGGCCCGTGGCGATCGCTTTCGACGGAACCAACATGTGGGTGGCCAATCAGGGAAGTAACAACGTCACGAAGATTCGAGCCAGTGATGGAACCACCGTGGGAACATTTGCCGTCGGGAGTCTGCCTCAGAGCGTGGTGTTCGATGGCGTCTATATCTGGGTGACAAACTTCAGCAGCAATACCGTTACGAAATTGAGAGCCGGCGATGGCGCTCTGATCGGGACTTTTCCAACTGGACCATTCCCCGAAGGAGCAGCCTTTGATGCCGCCAACGTTTGGGTGGTAAACGCCGGAAACAACACCGTATCCAAGCACTAAAGCTGAAAGCCACGTGTGGATCGAACATTCGTCTCGATCATTGAGGGTGACCCGTCCAAGCTTCGCTTGGGCGGGTTCCTCTTTGCCCTTGTCTCAGTGCTGCGGCATTTCCTCCTTCGGTGAAACCGGCATCATCGGAGCTGGAAGGATATTCAAGAGTCCTAATCGGTTGTTGGCGGCGAAAGAAATTCGCAACATTCCCATCCCCAGATGTAGAATCTCGTCTCATTGGGGACGGGGGACCACGCTATGAGCGCGATTTCACCGATAGCTGATCGCCAGACTCCCGCAGATTCTCCTGCTGCGGTGCTCACCGCTACACGGCCAGTGCGCCATACCGGCGCTGTGCGAGTCACGCACTGGCTCACCACGCTTGCTTTCTTCGCTCTGCTGGTCAGCGGAGGAGAGATCGTCCTTTCTCATCCTCGCTTTTATTGGGGAGAAATCGGCAACGTAAACATGCGTCCGTGGCTGAATTTGCATCTTCCTTCCTCTCGGGGCACAGTCCCCACAGGCTATGGATACGTTCTGCCCGACCAGAATGGATGGAGCCGTTACCTTCATTTCCAGGCGGCATGGGTGGCGGTTGCGACCGGATTGTTCTATCTACTGTTTGGCATCTTCAGCGGACATTTCCGCCGCAATCTTTTTCCTGCCGGCGCTGATCTTTCCGCCAAGGCAATTGGTAGCTCGGTCCTCCGCCATTTGCGTTTTGAGCGGCCGGAAGCCGGTGAAGCGTGGTCGTATAACGTACTGCAGCGCCTCACCTACCTGCTGGTGATTTTTATACTGTTCCCCTTGATGATCTGGACGGGGCTCGCCATGTCGTTCGGGTTCACGTCAGCATTTCCGGCGACGGCCACGCTACTGGGAGGTCATCAGAGCGCGCGCTCTATCCACTTCCTGGTGACGGGATTGCTCGTGCTGTTCGTGTTAGTGCACGTTGTGATGATCGTGGTTGCGGGATTCCGATCCAGGATGCGGGCTATGGTCACGGGCCGCGTTCCACCAGCAACGGAGTGAACTTTATGAGCAAGATTTCGCGACGCAAACTGATTACCACGGGAATCGCGGCGGCAGCTGTATCCGGGCTCGCCGTGGCTGCCAAACTGGCGCAGCGGCATGGGTTGATCCCGCCGGATGGCCGAGGGATTTACGGACCAGGCGAAACGGTGACCTATGCGGCTCAGCGGCTATTGAATCGGAATACGCCGGCCCGTGAATTTTCGCGCAGCCAGATTTCCACGAACCCCTTCGCCAACGAAGTCGAGCCCCTGGGCCCTGAGTTTCAGCGCTTTCAGGCGGTTCGTTCTCAGTAGCCGAGATCAAGAGCTTTCCCGCGAGTTCGCAAGTCACCATGATCGGTTGCGAAGAGGGCTGGACTTACATTGCCGAATGGACAGGCGTGCCGCTCTCCTACATTCTCGACCGGGTCGGCACGAGTCCTTCAGCTCGTTACGTTGTGTATCGCTCGATTCAGTCCGACTGGTGGGAGAGCATCGACATGAGCGATGCTCTGCACCCGCAAACGCTCGTTGCGCATGGCATGAACGGAGCAGAACTGACAGTGCCATTCGGAGGACCGTTGCGAATGCGTGTGCCCCGGCAGCTCGGGTACAAGAGCGTCAAGTACATCAATCACCTGACCGTGACGGGCAATCTCAAGCCGTTCGGCAAGGGTCTGGGCGGAGCCAATTCCGATTTTGGCTATGCGTGGTACGCAGGAATCTGAGCAGCCGGAACCAGCGCTGAAAATAGCCGGTGTCTCCCCACGCCGGGATTCAGCCAATCTGACGTTGCATGAAGCACTGCGCTGCGCATGTTATAGTGCGG
>QIAK01000344.1 GCA_003225515.1 Acidobacteriota bacterium
ATGTTCGAAGTGTTAAAGGCGCAGCAGATTCTGGAAGAGAAATACCACGTCGGCGCCGACGTCTGGAGCGTCACCAGCTACAAGCAACTTTATCGCGACGCCAATGATTGCGAGCGCTGGAACATGCTCCATCCTGCTGAAGCGGCCAAGGTCCCTTATGTCACGCAGATGCTGAAAGATGCTTCGGGACCATTTATCGCAGCCTCCGATTACATGAAAGTGCTGCCGGAAAGCCTGGGTAAGTGGGTGCCCGGACAACTCGTCTCGCTCGGCACCGACGGCTTCGGCCGCAGCGAAAGCCGCACCGCTCTGCGCGACTTCTTTGAAGTAGATGCCAAGCACATCGTGCTTGCAACTCTTTGCGCGTTGTCGCGCGAAAAGAAAATCGGTACCGACGTGGTAAAACGAGCGATCCAGGAACTGGGAATAAATCCCGACAAGGCAAATCCGGCAATCAGCTAGACCGCGCAACCGCGGAGCGGCGAATATTCTAGCCCAGGACGCAAGTCCTGGGTAAAAGTGGGAAAGATGAATAAGTCCCGGAGGGACGGCATAAGTTCTCACACACCGTAGCCGCGCCGAAAAACTCGCACCAATCAGCAGCGGCTTTAGCCGCTGCCATAACCGAGACTCTTAGACAAGGAAAGAAAAACGCGGTGATTGAATTCAAACTTCCCGAGCTGGGAGAAAACATCGAACAGGGCGACCTCGTGCGCCTCATGATTGCGCCCGGAGCGACGGTGAGCGCGGGTCAGTCGATCATGGAACTGGAAACCGACAAGGCCGTGGTTGAAGTTCCCTCGTCCGTAAGCGGAACCGTGCAAGACATTCGTGTGAAAGAAGGCGACAAGATCAAGGTCGGCCAGGTGATATTTACCGTTGAGGGCTCCGAGGCGAAAGCCCCAGCCCCGCCCGCCCAAGCGGAAAACGCCCCGGCTGCTCCGAGCAAGCCAATTTCTGTCTCCACGTCATCAGCCGCTGCCGCGCCCGCCCCTGATGCTGCACCGGAGCGTCGCGAACGTAGATCCCCATCCTCAGGCGCGAGCGAATTCACTCTCCCGGAACTCGGCGAAAACATTTCCCAGGGCGATCTCGTTCGCCTCATGATCGCACCCGGCGCAAAAGTTTCCGAGGGTCAGCCCGTCATGGAATTGGAGACGGACAAGGCCGTCATCGAAGTACCGTCATCCGTCAGTGGAGTTGTGAAAGACATAAAAGTAAAAGAAGGCGAAAAGATCAAAGTTGGACAAGTAATCTTCACCCTCGAGGGCGGAGCTCAGGCCCAGGCTGAAACGACCCGCCCCCGCAGCGCTCCCGTCGAACACGTTTCCGGGCAGCACGGCGCACGTCTCGCATTTCAAGCTGCAATTCGCGCCGAGGGTAAAACGGAAGAGCAAGCTCTGCCTCCCGACCAGCCGCAGCAGTCGCTGCAGCAAACGTTCACCATGCCCGTGCAACTGGGCAAAGTTGCTGGCACCGAACATCGCGAAGCGATTCCCGCCGCCCCGCACGTCCGTCGATTCGCTCGCGAGGTCGGCGTCGACATCTACGAGGTCAAAGGCACAGGCCCCGGCGGCCGCATCAGCGAAGATGACGTCAAGACCTACGCGAAAGGCCTCTTGTCTGCCGCCGCAACCGCCGCCCATGCGCCACGCGCCGGACATCTTGCGCAGCCTCAGCTTCCTGATTTTGCCAAGTGGGGCAAGGTGGAGCGCGTTCCTATCCGGGGAGTTCGCCGGAAAACGGCGGAGCACCTCGCTGAAGCCTGGAGTACGGTTCCACATGTCACACAACACGACCGTGCCGACATCACGGAACTCGAGCAACTCCGCGCGCGCTTCGCTCCTAAGGCCGAAGAAGCCGGTGGAAAAATGACGGTCACCGCAATCGCCCTGAAAGTTTGCGCGGCAGCCCTCAAAGTATTTCCCCAGTTCAACGCCAGCATCGATATCGAGAAAGAAGAAATCGTCTACAAGCAATACATCAATATTGGTGTAGCTGCCGACACCGATCGCGGACTTCTAGTCCCCGTCATCCGTGATGTAGAAAAGAAAAACATCGTTGAACTCGCGGTCGAGTTGTCGCAACTTTCCAAAAAAGCTCGTGACAAGAAACTTTTGCCCGCAGATATGGAAGGCGGTACCTTTACCATCACCAATCTGGGCGGCATTGGCGGCATCGGCTTTACCCCCATCGTGAATTACCCTGAAGTCGCGATCCTTGGGCTTTCGCGCTCGCGCATCGAGCCGGAATGGATCGGATCTAAAGATACCGGCAAGTTCGAGCCACGACTCATTCTGCCGCTCTCGCTTTCTTATGACCATCGCCTGATCGACGGAGCCGACGCCGCCCGCCTACTGCGCTGGATCGCCGAAGCTTTCGAACAGCCATTCCTGCTGTCGGTCCAGGGATGAAAATCAAAATCATGAACCACGAGCCGGAAAGTCTTAGGACGAGATGCAGCCCTTCATCGTCTTCAAATTGGCCTTTCCTTCGTGAACCTTCGTGTCCTTAGTGTTAAAAGCCCTATGCCCGAAAGCTCCACTCTGAATATCGCAGTAGTCGGCGGCGGCCCCGGTGGCTATGCCGCCGCATTTCTCGCTGCCGATCTCGGCATGACCGTCACCCTGATCGATCCCGAACTCAATCCCGGCGGAGTCTGCCTCTACCGCGGCTGCATCCCATCGAAAGCTCTGCTTCATGTAGCCAAATTGCTGGAGGAGTCCCATCAGGCCAAAGATTGGGGAATCGAATTCGCCGCTCCCAAGATTAATCTCGCCCGCCTTCGTTCGTGGAAAGAAGGTGTGGTCAAGAAACTCACGGGAGGCCTGGGCGTTCTTTCGAAACAAAGGAAAGTACGCTACATCCAGGGCCGCGGCGCATTCGAAAATTCCAGCAGCCTTCGCATCACGAAAGCAGACGGCTCCGAAGAGGCACTCACCTTCGACAGAATCATCCTCGCCACCGGCTCTCGCCCCGCCATCGTTCCCACCCTGAAGCTCGACACACCTCGCATGATGGATTCTACCGGCGCTCTGAGCCTGGAAGACATTCCCGGCACTCTGCTGGTTGTCGGCGGCGGATACATCGGCCTCGAACTCGGCTCCGTTTACGCCGCCCTCGGGACTCGCGTCACGGTAGTGGAAATGCTCCCCGGCTTGCTCCCTGGAGCAGACCGCGATCTTGTTCTCCCGTTACACAAACGCCTGGAAAAAATGTTTGATGGAATCCTCCTCAACACCACCGTCTCTTCCGTCAAAGACGAAGGCAGCGGCATTCGCGCTACTTTGAAAGCCCAGGACGGCACCGCGCAGGAAAAGGTTTTTGATCGCGTCCTGGTCTCGGTTGGCCGCAAGCCCAACTCGGAAATTGCCGGTCTCGAGAAAACCCGAGTCATCTACGCTATCGGTGACGTTGTTGGCGAACCCATGCTGGCGCACAAAGCGATGCACGAAGGCCGCACCGCGATCGAGGCCATTGCCGGACACAAAGTCGCGTTCGAACCCAACGCCATTCCTGCCGTCGTCTTCACCGATCCAGAAATTGCCTGGTGCGGTCTGACCGAGACGCAGGCCCAAAAAGAGAGCCGCGAAATCAAAGTGGCAAAGTTTCCCTGGGCCGCTTCGGGCCGTGCCATCACTCTCGATCGCCCTGAAGGCATGACCAAGATTCTCTTCGATCCGCAAACCGAACGCGTGCTCGGTGTCGGCATCGTCGGTGTCGGCGCTGGAGAGATGATCGCCGAAGGTGTGCTCGCCATCGAAATGGCCGCGCTTGCCAAAGACGTCGCTCTGACCATCCACCCGCATCCCACGCTTTCGGAAACGGTGATGGAATCCGCCGAGGTCTTCTTCGGCACCAGCACAGATATCTACCGCCCCAAGCGGTGATGCAGCGGATGCACCATCGAGCGCCCCTCCATTCCCGTCATTTCGATACAATATTTTTTCGCTCACGAGTCCGCCGCGCTTGCGAATCGCTGAATGCCGGGCGGGAGAATGCTATGTCTTCTTTCATCAAGGCGAGTTTCGTCCGCATTTTTTGCCTCGCCATTCTTTTGCTTTGCGCTTCGCACCAGTCATTCGCCCAGATTCTGCCCACTAGTAGCACGGGAACTCCACCTCCCGCCAATAAAATTGTTGATCCTCTGAACCGAACCACGCCCTCGGATTCCGTCCTCAATTTCCTGCAAGCGGCGCAATCCGGCAATTACCGCATCGCGGCGCAATATTTGCAGATGAACCCTGCACGACGGCAATCGGAAGGAGAACAACTCGCCACTCAACTGAAAGCTGTGATGGACAGCCCCGCCTTCTCCGGCCGGGTGGGCAGCTTTACTCAAGCCGAAGGCACTCCGCAGGAAGGCGTTCCCCTTGGCCGGCAACGGCTGGGCACCATGTCATCGGGCGACATTGAAGCCGATCTCGACATGGTGCGCGTGTCGGACCCGTGCGCAGGCAGGATCTGGTTGATCTCCGCCGACACTTTGGCCAAAGTTCCTGAACTCTATGATCAAATGTCCGCGCGCCAGGTCGAGAAGAAACTCCCCAGCGTTCTCGTGAAGCATCAGTTCGCGGGCGTGCCTTTGTGGCAATGGCTGGCTCTGCTGGTGGCCCTGCCGCTCGCCGCAGGCGTGGGCTGGCTGATTCTTGTGCTCCTGGAAGGTCCCGTCCGCTGGTGGGCGCGGCGGCGCGGCAAGGTCGAGATCGCCAACTGGCGCTCCGTTTCAGCGCCCGCATGGTTGCTCACTGGCACCCTGGCTCATCAGATCTTTGTGCGCTATCTCGGCATCGCTTTGCTGCCGCGCCAGTACTATTTTCAATTAACCTCGATTGCGCTCATCATCGGCGTGACCTGGCTCTTCTGGCGCTTCGTGCAGTGGTCGCTGCATCGTGTGCGCAGCCGCGCTCTGACTCGCGGTCACGCCGGTACCGGATCGCTCATGCTTTTAGGCGAGCGCATTCTCAAGGCTGTGATATTCCTCGCCGGCGTGCTCGCGGTATTGGGCAGCCTCGGCTTCAACATGAGCACCGCCCTCGCCGGCCTCGGCATTGGCGGCCTGGCGATTGGTTTCGGCGCGCAGCAAACCATTGCAAATCTTTTCGGCGGTGTTTCTGTCCTCGCCGACGAGGTCTTCCGCGTCGGCGACGTCTGTAAAT
>QIAK01000345.1:0-8973 GCA_003225515.1 Acidobacteriota bacterium
TAGTGCGGGACGGCAAACTCTATCTCTCGCTCAAAGACGCAATTGATCTTGCCCTTGAAAATAATCTGGATTTGGCGATTGCTCGTTACAACCTTCCGATTGCGAACACGGATATTTTGCGAACCCAAGCAGGGGGATTTTTTCGTGGCGTGAATACCGGAGTGGTCCAGGGAACTCCCGGCGGGGGAGTTGGAGGCTTCGGCACAGGCGCCCCCGGCGCGGGTGCGGGCGGCACAACCAGCGGTGCAGGGGGAGCAGGAGCGGGCGCGTCCGGACTCGTGCAGTCCACCCTCGGAGCGGGCACGGCGGTATCTTCCTACGATCCATTGGTGACCGCGAACGTTGGTGACGAGCATCAGACTTCTCCAGTCGTCAACCAGGCAATCTACGGAGTTTCATCATTGCAACTCAACACTGCGCAATTCAACGTGAACTACTCGCAGGCGTTTGCGACTGGAACCAGCATCGGCTTCGCGTTCAGCAACTCGCGCCAGACTACGAATAGCCCTTTCTTCACTCTATCCCCAACTTTGACATCGGCGTATAGATTCTCGATCCAACAAGAACTACTTGCCGGATTTGGATTTGGCCCCAATCTGCGCTACTTGCGAATCGCCCGGAACAACAAGAAAATTTCAGACATCGCATTTAAAGACCAGGTCATCGCCACTGTCACCCAGATCCAAAATATGTATTGGGATCTGGTGAGCGCCTATGAACAGACGCAGGTGAATGAACAATCTTCCGCGTTCGCGCAGCAGACGCTGGAGAACGCCCGTAAGCAACTGAAGCTTGAAAGTATTCCAGAGATGGACGTCCTGCGTGCCGAAGCCGAAGGTTCCCGCCGCGATCAGGAATTGACCGTGGCTCGCACCAGTCTGCAACTACAGGAAACACTGATGAAGAACGCCATCACGAAAAGTTTGGACGATCCCACACTGGAGGCAATGCCGGTCGTCCCAACCGATCGGATGGAGGCGGTTCAAATTCAGGCAAGCCAGTCTATTCAGGAATTGATTGCCGTAGCACTGCACGGCCGGCCGGAGTTGGCGGAATCCGATGTCGACCTGGTGAACCGCCAGATCAGTCGCCGCGCGGCACGTAACGCCCTGTTGCCTTCTCTGTCGCTGGTAGGTTTCTATTCCGGCGCAGGATTGGCTGGAACGCTAAATCCTATCTGTAGCCAGGATTGCACCACAAATGTGCCGGTGAACCTGGGTGGAGCACTGCTCAACAGCTTCAACAATTCGTCTCCTGATTATTATCTGGGACTCAATCTGAATATTCCGCTGCGCAATCGGGTTGCAAAGGCCGACCAGTATCGATCCGAACTTGAGTACCGGCAGGCGGAGTTGCGACTGGAGCAACTGAAGAAGCAAGTCCGAATCGAGGTTCGAAACGCGCAGTATGCGGTCGAGCAGACCGGCGCCCGGGTTCAGGCAGCCCGCAAGGCACGTGATCTCGCGCAACGGACATTCGATATTACGAAGAAAGAACAAGATCTTGGCGCGGGATCGAGCTATCAAACTCTGTCTGCTCAGCGTGATCTTTCGCTGGCCGCACTCGATCTTGTCACCGCGATGACCGTCTTTGAAAAGGCAAGAGTGGAACTTGATCGGGCAATTGGCGCAACTTTGGAACATAATGGCATTCAGTTGCAAAATGCGGTAACCGGCACAGTTGGTGATACGATCAGCGCCGCGAGTCCATAACCGGTCATGCAGACTTCCACCAAAGCGGGGGGCCTCTCCGCCATCATCCCGGCGAAGGAAAAACATGAGCGGCCCCGCATCCTGGCCGCCGACGACCAGCAGCACGTTCTCGAAGCACTCGAACTCCTCTTACGTCCCCAGGGATACGAAGTCGAGACCGCAAGATCGGTAGCGCTAGTGCGCAGCGCTCTGGCCACTGGTTCTTATGATGCCCTGCTCGTCGATTTAAATTACACGCGGGACACAACCTCTGGCCGGGAGGGACTCGACCTTCTTTCTGAAATTGTGGCTCTCGACAGCACCGTCCCGGTGATTGTCATGACCGCATGGGCAAACATTGAACTGGCCGTCGAGGCCATGCGTCGCGGCGCTCGCGACTTCATCCAGAAGCCCTGGGAAAATGACCGTCTGCTTTCGATTCTGAGGACGCAGGTTGAATTGCGCCGCGCATTGCAACGCGCCGAGCGTCTGGCCGCCCAAAATCGGCTGCTGCAGGCGGAGGGCCGGCCCGAATTCATCGCCACTGCTCCAGCCATGCAAGCCGTACTGGAAGCGATCACGCGCGTTGGGCCGTCTGACGCGAATGTGTTGATTACGGGTGAACACGGCACTGGAAAGGAAGTCGTTGCTCGGACCCTGCACGCGGTCTCATCGCGCGCATCGCGCCTCATGGTTTCTGTGAACACCGGTGCAATACCGGAAACGCTGTTTGAGAGCGAACTCTTCGGGCATGTGAAAGGCGCGTTTACCGATGCGCGATCCGACCGCATCGGACGATTTGAGCTTGCCGATGGCGGCACCATTTTCCTCGACGAGATAGGAAATGTGCCGTTACGGCAGCAAGCCAAGCTGCTGCGCGTGCTCGAGGCGGGCGAGATCGAGCGGGTAGGATCGTCCCGAGCAGTGCGCGTGAACGTTCGTGTAATCTCCGCTACGAATGCGGACCTGCGGGCAGCGTGCGCGTCGGGCCAGTTTCGCGAGGACTTGCTGTTCCGGCTCAATACCGTCGAAATCCATGTGCCTGCGCTGCGCGAACGGCGTGAGGACATTCCGGCGCTCGCCTTGCATTTCCTTCTGCGCTACGCGTCACGCTACCGGCGTCCGATAGAGAGTTTCGAGCCATCGGTGCTGCAGCTTCTAATGCAATATGCGTGGCCGGGGAATGTCAGAGAACTGGAGCACACGCTGGAGCGCGCAGTCCTGATGTGCCGTGGCAACGAGATTCAGCGGGCAGACTTGGGACTGGACATGCTGCGGCCTCAAGCGCAGAATTTGGAAGAACTCAGTCTCGAATCCGTGGAAGCCATTCTGATCCGCAAGGCTCTGCAACGTTCGCAGGGAAATGTGAGCCAGGCGGCCGAAACCCTTGGGCTTAGCCGCGGCGCTCTCTATCGCCGAATGGAGAAGTATGGGCTCTAGCCCGCGAGGGACTCCCAATCCCAGCGCGCGCAAGCCTCCAAAAAAACGGGTTCGCCTTCTTTATGAACGGCGCGTCAGCTTATATGCGCTGCTCGTAGCTCTCCCCGGTCTGGCGACGGGTGGCATTTTTTTATGGCTGCAACCGTGGACCTTGGAAGCGAAGTGCGCTCTCTCCTTCGCCTTTCTGTTTGTGTGGTGGTTGCTGGCAATGGCGCTTCAGGAACAGGCCACGCGGCCTTTGCAGACCTTAGCCAATGTGATCTTTATTCTTTTCGCGCGCGCGGTGCAGCCACCGACGATGCACTCGGCGAACTCTCACTTGAAGTGAATGCTCTGGCCGACCTGCTGGCCGATCAGAGGATTCGCGCGATTGAAGCCGCGGCACTGCTTCGCCGCGTGGTCGAAGAGATTGAAGTTCCACTTTTTACATTCGACCCCGATCAGATTCTGCGCCTGGTAAATTCCGCCGGAGAACGATTGCTGCAACAACCCTCCGTGAGGCTGCTCGGCCGCACCGCGCAGGAAATCGGGCTGGCGGCATGCATGGATGCGGAAAGCGAGACCCTCGTACCTCTGCCGTTCCAGGGCCCGAACGCACGCTGGTTGGTGCGAAGAAGTTCGTTTCGCCAGAGAGGGGTGCCTCACACACTCATTGTTCTGTCGGATGTAAGCCGCGCTCTGCGCGAAGAGGAGCGCGGTGCCTGGCAGCGTCTGATTCGTGTGCTCGGCCACGAACTCAATAACTCGCTGACGCCGATAAAATCAATTGCCGGCACTCTGAGAGCGCAGATCGCAAATGCGCCGCTGGAGGCCGATCAGAGAGAAGACTTTGAACGCGGGCTCTCCATTGTCGAGGTCCGTGCCGATTCCCTCAATCGCTTCCTCCAGGCATACCGCCGACTGTCCCAGATGCCGCCGCCGGTCATACGGAAAATCCAGCTTGCTCCAATTGTTCAACGTGTGGCCGCGTTGGAACCGAGTTTGCCGGTGCAAGTGCTTCCAAGTCCTCAGGTGGAGTTGTTGGTCGATCCCGATCTGATCGAGCAGATGCTCATCAATCTGATGCGTAATGCCGTGGAAGCCGCTCTCGAACGCCAGCACCCGGTCGATCGCAGCAGGGCAGCAGACCTCGCACGCTTGGTATTCCGCGAACCCTCGGTCGTGGTTCGCTGGGAACTGGCAGAGAAGGATCTGGTGCTCACCATTGAAGATAATGGACTGGGGTTGGGAAATCCTGCCAACGTGTTCGTTCCCTTTTACACGACCAAGCCTGCGGGCAGTGGAATCGGTCTGGTGCTTTCGCGGCAGATTGCCGAAGCTCACGGAGGCTCGATAGAACTTCTGAACCGCACGGACGAACAAGGCTGCCAGGCACGAGTCGTACTTCCCCGCGCTTAGGCGACGATCTCAGGAATCTGGACCGTAACTGTTACCTGACCCAGGCTGGCCTTCTGCGGCGCACTCAATACACCTTCGACACCTACTCTTGCGCTTGCCTCGGACCTATGCTCGTCCTCAGTGAGCAACCCTATGCCCTCCCCCCAGCGGCAAGAACGACGAGATCTTCGCTATCCTTTGCACTTGCCTGTTCTGATCAGAATGGCCCAGCGTAAAGAGATGCATACTCGATCCGAGAACATCAGTCTCGGCGGCATTCTGCTGTCCAGTTCCTTCCTTATTCCCGAAGGCTCTGCGGTGGAAGTGTCGATTGGAGTTCAACATTTGCCTGATCCAGGCATCCTGATGAGTGCGCGCGGCAAGGTGCTGCGAGTGCTGCCGAAAGAGACTGGTGACTTCTCCGTCGCGATCAAGTTGGATGAAGCCTTCACCACTCCGCTCTCTGAGAGCCAACCTCCTTCAGATTTTAGGAAGCAATCAACAATCCTCACTGCACTGAAGAAAAAACCCATCCTCAATGACGGGATGCAACTCGCCCTGGCTTGGGAAACCGAGACTTAGGCTGGTGGCGAGGCCGAAGCGCATTGAGCAGCGGAGTGAATCATGCTGGATACTGGCAAATCCTCTGCCCGAGTTCTGGTGCAGAGGCATGGCACGGACGTGCTATTCCCCGTTTTGTCGCCACAACCTATGCTTGTTGGTGAGCAGCACTTGGGGGAGGGCTGATCAACATACGCTCCAAGACTCATTTGAGTCTGGGGCGTTTTGTTTTGCACGGTTTCTTGTCAGAGTTCCTTTTGCTCGCCTCCTGGCGGCTTAAGACCCTCGGTTTCATCGTTCCCAGCACTTTGCCGGAATAACGCTCCACCTATTCATTTAAAATCGACTCCTTGGCCCGGCACGGCGCGGGTAAGTGCGAGAGAGCGGATTCTGCGAGTAGGAATCTAGACCGAACCTCGATTCCTGCGCTCAGCGTGTAAACCGGCCGCAACCAGTTCTCGATTGTTTCGAAGGAGGAGCAGGTCATTTTGAGGGTATCTATCCCAGTAACTCTTGGAAGAGCAATTCTTTTCATCAATTCTTCGTTGAAGCCCGAGGCGATGCCGCGGCCTTCGATCTCATCGGCCCCAAGGTTGACGTTCGGGTCCAACGCGCCGTTATGACTCTTTCCATAGCGGAGGTCCCCAATTTGCAACCGGGCGACCGCCTCTGGG
The DNA here is from genome assembly GCA_003225515.1 of Acidobacteriota bacterium. Classification (GTDB taxonomy): domain Bacteria; phylum Acidobacteriota; class Terriglobia; order Terriglobales; family Acidobacteriaceae; genus Sulfotelmatobacter. Next base: position 5,744 of record QIAK01000345.1, read on the forward strand.
TGCATCCTGATCTCCCCGACAGCCAATCAGTGCGTTATTTGATGGTTATTGCCTTTCTCCGCGGAGCCACGAATCCTCCTCCCGATTCCTGGTTCACACGCGTCGAGACCTGGAGCAAGACCGTCCACGAGGAGGGCGTGTTCGTCAACGTTCCCGACGAGGCGGAAGAGGCCCTGGTTTTTCTCGCTCCGGAAACCGGTGGAGCTTTCAGCACTCTGCGAACCGCAGTTAGAGGAAAGCCGGGCGCATTCGTACGCGCGGCGCAGGATTTAGTCCAGGCCAGCCTTGATCGCGCGCGTCTCGAAAAATATCTTGAAGCCGTCCGCGAGATTTCCTCCAGCGACCCCGAGCAGTTGAAAACGCGAACAACCCTGCTGGCGCGCAGCGCAGCCTGAACATACGACTGGAGCAGCAATGCTTCGACAAACCCAGCGCCCAGCAGGCGCCGTGTCTGACTCAGAATACGGATCAGTTGGTTCTTGACGACGCCCACAGCCAGACCATGGTCGCAACGCTCACGTCAGGAGCATCGAGCGACTTGCTGGCACAGATCAGTTCCACGCCCAACGCCCGCAGCGGATATTACAGCCCCTATATTGGAGCGGTCGTCGATGTCGCGCGCATTCTGAGTACAGCCCATACCGCGCAATATCAATACATTCCAGCTTTAGCGTTACCCCGGCAAGATCAGCTCAATCTCCGGCTGAACAATCCTCCATCTTTTCGGAATCCCAAGTCGGTGATTGTGATCGGCTTGCCTCCGGTTCGTCCGTCTCCAGTTCCGCCTTTGCGGTCAGTGGATCAGACTCAGGTCTTTTGTGCGGGACGGCCTTCGCTTCTTCTGCCGGCGGAAGGCGCTCCTCTGGTTTTTGCCACCGAACTTGCCCACAACTTCGTGCTCCACGTTGCGACTAAATCCGGCCCGGGCGCCGACCTGCCTGCCAAGGCCGATCCCACCCAGCTGTTGCAGTCCGCCGATCTGGAGGGAGAAGCGACCGGAATGCTTCGCGGCGACTGGGGCTTCCATCCCTTCGAAGGACCGCATTTCCGGCTCCGGATTGCGAAGCCCGGGCCGTGGATTGTCGCCTCCAAAGACGCCAGTGCTCTCATCGTGGGCCGCGAGGACACGATCCACTTGCGGTCTTCGGATGCGTGCTGCGTGAGCGCAGTCAAGCTTAAGAATGAACAAGGCAAAGTGCTCGAAACCGAGTGGAAGAGCCCGAAGCCCGATGAACTCGAAGTGAAAGTGCCGCTGCAAAACGCCAGTGCGGGCTCCGTCGTCATGTTGATCAAGAAGTTTGGAGTGCGCGATGCCGACGAAATTCCCCTGCACACATACGCCGAAGCCGGAAGCCTCGAAAGTTTCAGCATTCATGCCGGCGACGTGGACGGCACACTCAAAGGCACGCGCCTGGATCACGTTGAGAGCGTTGAAATGAACGCCCTTCTCTTCACTCCGGATTCGCTGACCCGAGCCCATCAGCAGGATGAACTTAAGCTGACCACTCACGATGCTGCGGCTCAATCCAAGCTGCATCCGGGAGATGCGACTGTGGCACACGTTAAGCTGAAAGATGGCCGCATCCTCGACGTCAAATCAGAGATTGAGGCACAACGACCCGCTGTGAGTGTGCTCTCGCAAAGCATCCAACTCGATCAAGCATCTCCCGCGACGGTTCGTCTTGGAAATCAAACGGAATTACCACAAGACGCGCGGCTGAACTTCTTCCTGAAAACGCTGGTTCCGGAAACTTTTCAGTCTACAGAAAAGATTGAAGTGGCGACCGGCGATGAATCTTTCCGCGTACTGCTGAGTTTCAAGGAGGGCAACCTCACTTTGCAGGACTCGAAGACCGTCTTTGCGGTTCTCGATCCTATGAAACTTCTCGGCCCTTCGGCCTTCGGACCGCTGAAGTTTCGTCCTGTCGCGTCCGACGGAACTGACGGTAACTGGCAGCCGCTGGTAAATCTGGTACGCGTCCCGACACTCACGGGAATTCGTTGCATGCCTGAGCCCGAGAAGCAATGCACTCTCAGCGGTGACAAACTATTCCTGCTGGATTCCGTGAGCACCGATCCTGATTTCGTCAACTCGGTCACCGTGCCCGCAGGTTTCGTCGAGGAGGCATTGGCGATCCCGGCAATGAAAGCGAAGACTCTCTACATCAAGCTCCGCGACGATCCAAATACGGTGGATACTGTGACGCTGCCGATGCTGACCACACAGTAAGAGGTAGCTACGCGATATACTCGCCTGTCGATCTGCCATGGCGAACATTCTTTATGGTGTAAACGGCGAGGGTGCAGGCCATTCTACCCGGGCCAAAGAAGTGCTCTCTCACCTGGTCTCTCAAGGACATCAGCTTCACGTCGCGACCTTCGATCGGGGCCTACAAAATCTTGCGCCCCACTTCGATGCCGTTGAGATTTATGGCTTTCGTTTCGCCTATGTCAACAATCGCGTGCGCTACAAACGTACGATCGCAAAGAACCTGATTACTGTGCCGCAAGCGACCAAGAGCCTCCATCATTTATATGACGTAGTCGATGAATGGAAGACTGATCTGGTTATCACCGACTTCGAGCCGCTCACCTCTCATGTGGCGCACAAGAAGCGCCTTCCCGTCATCTCCATCGATAATCAACACTGCCTCACTAACGCGGTGGTGCCGCTGCAGCCAAGCTCGTGACCCGCTTGATGACTCCTCGCGCGAATGCCTACCTGGTGATTTCTTTCTTCACTGCACCTGTCCGTAAGAAAAACACGTTCCTCTTTCCTCCGCTACTGCGGCAGGAGATTCTTGACGCCACGCCCACCCAAGGGGACCATGTGCTCGTGTACGTGACATCCCCAGCTCCAGGGTTGACAAAGTTATTGAGTTCCGTGCGCTGCCGTTTCATAGCTTACGGATTCGGCCGCGAAGGACAAGACGGCAATATCGAATACAAGAAGCCCTCGATGGATGGGTTCTTTGCCGATCTCACCAGCGCTCGGGCGATCGTCGCGAACTCAGGGTTTTCGCTCGTCACCGAGGCGCTGCACCTTGGGAAGCCATATCTCGCCGTGCCCGTAAGCCATCAGTTTGAGCAGGTCTTCAATGCATATTGGTTGGAGAAGTCCGGCTTCGGAACCTATTGGGAGGAGTTGAACAAAGAGCGCGTCGAATCATTCCTTTACAACCTGCCGCACTATCGCGAAGCCCTGGCCCAATATCCGCGGCAGGGTAATG
>QIAK01000345.1:9104-10863 GCA_003225515.1 Acidobacteriota bacterium
CCGTTTTGACGATGCGGCGAGTTTTCGTAATGCTAATCGCGATCCTGTGCGCCTTGCCCGCGCTCACTCAGGATTCGCAATCCATCGCGGATGCGGCCCGCAAGGCGCGTCTTCAAAAACAGCAGAAAGAAACTGAAGTGAAGAGCTCGGCGAGTCCGACCGATGCTCAGTCCGCGAAGATGGCTCACGTCATTACCAACGACGAGATTCCCGAACACGTTGGATCTACTCTTACTCAAACGAATTCTCCCCAAGCTCAGACCCCCACTTACACGCCACAAGAGTACCGAGCCCGAAAGATTCCTGGCGATCAGTGGAAGGCGCAGATTCAAGCCCAGAAGAATGCCATCGCTTCTTTGCAGCACGAAATAGACAGTCTCAGCGCCTCCATTCACTTTCCAGAGAACTGCCTTCCCAACAGCTGCGCCCAGCGCAATGAACGCCAGATTCAGAAGGAAGACCGGGTCGAGATCATGAAGCAGCAACTGGAACAGAACAAGAAGCTGCTGGAAGAACTGCAGGATTCGGCTCGCAAACAAGGGTTCGGAACCGCCGTCTACGATCCATAGCCGAAAATTTGAGCGCTCACCGATTTTCACATTCCCCAAAACTGCTCCGTTATGCGAAATTAGTTCATGGCTTTAGTGGTTCGCCCTTCGCCCATTCATTCCGTCGGCGTTTACGCCACAGCCCCCATCCGCAAAGGAACTCGCGTGGTCGAGTACACCGGCGAGCGCATCACTTTGGAAGAAGCCGATCGCCGTTATGACGGCGTCTCTCGCACCTACCTGTATGGACTCGACGATGGCAAGACCGTCATTGACGGCGACGGCATGGGCGCATACCTGAATCATTCCTGCGACCCCAATTGCGAAGTGGACGAGATCAAGGGGCGGGTCTGGCTTTTTGCCATTCGCGAGATCGCCGCCGGAGAAGAGTTGGTCTGGGACTATAACCTCTACGATGACGACGAGCCCGCCCCCTGCCATTGCGGCTCCCGAAAGTGCCGCGGCACCATGTACTCGCGGGAATGGATGGCGAAGATGCGGCGACAGGAAGCGCGCAGGAAGAAGCAGAAATCTGCAGCATCGCGCAAACGCAAGACGACAAGAAAGACGAAAACCACCCGCCCAGCGGCGGCATTGAATTCTGCCGTTTCAAAACCAGGTCACGCCCCCTTCCGAATTACCGCGTAACTTCCGGTCAGGCTGGCAGTTGTATACATAAATGTTATGTATAGGCCCCTTGTGACATTTGTCATCCCATGCTGATGACGATTCCCACTTGCAGACGACGCAGTCCCGAGAAAATATAGACTTGGCATAGGTGGTTCCGTGAGCTTGAAAATGTTCCATCTGGAAAAAATCGAATCTGAACCGGTTGTCGACAGCGCGTTCTATCGTCTATTCTTGGTGCGCTGGGACGTGAACGGCTCCCGTGCCCGGCTTCCGCTTTTTCCTGGAGTTCACCCATGACGCTGACCCGGTTTGTGACCAAGAACGCGTTCCGCAACAAGCGCCGCAGCGTGTTGACGGTGTTGAGCGTCGGCGTGTCGCTGTTACTGCTCACTTTTATGATGACGGTGTGGAACGGATTCTACATCGACAAGGGCAGTCCGGAATCGACGCGCAGGCTGGTGACTCGTCATCGCGTTTCGCTGACCAATCCTTTACCGGCGTTCTACCGGGAAAAGATCCGCGCCGTGCCGGGGGTAGCAGGAATCATCCCCAATTCCTGGTTTGGCGGCTTGTATATCGAC
>QIAK01000235.1:0-14613 GCA_003225515.1 Acidobacteriota bacterium
GTTTGTGTAAACGTCACCTTAGTAACCTGGTAGCTAATGCAACAGTGAGCCGAAGTGACTCAGGTTGTAAGCAACGATCGAGGGTTGCGGCTATTGTTTTTGCCAGGTTTGGCCGGAATCGCTCGTGGTCCAGATTTCAGTAGTAGAGGTTGATACTTTTCCATGTTGCGCATCCGTGAATTCAAGGCCCACAATGTCGCCGGTCAGAATTGTTCCGGCCGAAGCTGGTACGACGCGAACCCAGTGGTCCCCGGCATCCGAAGAATGGTAGAGCGCGCCAGACGAACCGCCCGCCCAAACCTCTGACCCATTCGCTGCGACAGCTCGGAAGACGAAAGCTGAGGCCTGCTGTTGATTCATTTTGTTGCTATCCTTCCGCTTCGTCTCCTTCGCACGGGAAGTCCTGGCAACAATTTCGACGCTCGTCCCACCAGCGTACGCAAGCGCGGCCGCATTCGCCTCGACGTCGACGGTCTGCCACGTGGCGCCCTGGTCGAAGGAACGCTGCAGGCCACCGGAGGCATTAATGGTCCAGCGCGGCAACCTCGCGACAAGGCCGCCAATTGTCGCGCCCTCTGTCTGAACCTGTGCGCTATGCCCGGAAACCTCAACCGCTTCTGAGACGCTGCCGGGACTCAAAGTGAAACGGTAGGTTGAGGACTGACTGGCGTCGTAAGTAAAGTCGAGGACGCTGGTCTTGAAACCCGGCGCCTCTGCGCGTGCCCTATAGTTTCCCGCGGGAAGGCCGGCAATGAGCCATGCGCCTTGAGAATTGGTCACCGCGGTAGCGGACCCTCCTTTGTTGGAGGGAGTTACCGTAATCCTCGCGTTGGCCACCACGGCTCCTGAGGGATCAACGACAAGACCGCTAATTTGTCCCGGCGTGCCCTGCGTTACCAGCATCCCGCCCGCCTGCGCGCGAGTCGGTTGATTTGTTATCAAACCTTCGCCGCCGGAGTTCGATGCCACCGCTGGCTTGGCTCTGCCAACTTTGCTCTCGTCTGCTGACGAAGGCTGCGCCGCAGCGGATTCTACGTCCAAATTCTGAGCCTCAGTTGTGATCGTGGCCGACTGACCCGAAACATCAGCCCCGGATGCCGCAGGAGGCGCGCTGGTCGCCGACACGTTATCTGATGCGCGTCCTTGCTTCGAATACGCCGAAGGCGGCGCTGGTGTGGGAGCTTGATTCCGGGCAACGCTTTGTTGCTGCCACTGATTCGCCATCATGGGACCGTGAGGCAACGGTCCGCCTGTAGCGGCGCCGTGAAAGCTGTTAGCGCCTACTCGAGTCTGCGGCGGGGGGACAGGCACGGGAGACGATTCGGCGTGGGTCACGCTCTTTTTTTCGTCTGCCGCATCCTTGCGATCGATAGAATCGGTAAAAGCCGGCGCGGCAAGAGACTGCAGTTTGTCCCTCCGCTCGCTCGGAGCCGCAACAAACGGAGCGATCGCCTTCTTGGACACATTGGCGGCAACTTCAACATGTCCCGCTTGCTTCGAAGCCGTACTCGGCGACGGGAGAGGGCGCTGATATTGAAGGATCCCGAACCAGGAGAGGGCCGCGATGCCCGCGGCCACAAATCCCCAACGCAACGCAGGCCAAGTCAGCCATCCGCTGGAGGATGGCGACGGGGACCGGCTTACGCCTGTTTCGACCGGCTCCATCGTGGGTAAGGCCAGCGCCACAATGTCACGGCAATCGCCGCAGCGGGCCAGGTGCTCGAGCACAGAGTCCCGTTCCAACCCAGGCAGCGATTTCTCGGCAAAAGCCGCCAATAGGTCCGCGTCGGGATGATTGACCGCCGGCATTGAGGCCTGCAGTCGCTGGCGCACGATTTTGGGAAGGTTTTGCATTTCAGTTTCCAGTTGCCGGTTGTTAGGTCGTAACATCGAAAAAGGCGCTCTTGTACCTCATCCCTCGCCTTCCCGGACTCTGGCTTCTACCCTCTTGTCAGAGAACGCCGGAGGGGACGGTTCTTGCGCCAAACTGCGGCGGATATCCAACTGTAAGTCGCGGACGTCCACTTCCATGGCCTCTTCCGCTTGGCGGCGCGACAGGCCACGTCGCACCAGGGCGGCAACGATCTGCTTTCGCAATGATTTGGCCATTTTATCGACCTTGCGGCTTATGGTGGACTCGTGGACGCCCAGCATGCGGGCGATCTCGGCCAAAGTGCGGCCGTCAAGATAGTACGAACTCAGCACCATCCGGTCCTCGCCGGAAAGAAAAGCGAGGGCTTCATCCGTAGCCTGCGCCAGGCGCTGGTCGGCAGGGGGAATTGGTTCAGGATCGGGCGCGCGGAACTGGACGCCCTCTTCTGATTCCTCATCGAGACTCACGAGGCGCTTCGTGCGGCGGTAGCGATTGACGTATTCCTGGGCTACCACGGTGCGCAGCCAGCCCTCGAGGGATCCCCGCCCAGAGTAGGAAGAGAGTTTGGAGACGCGTTGGCCGTCGCGGCTGCTGGTGCCGTAAAGATCGGCGTAGAGAGTGTCGGCCAGTTCGCGGGCGGCGGAATCTTCGCGCGCGATGCGCAATGCCGAGAGATAGAGTTTTTCGCGAAAGCGGGTAAGGAATATTTCCCAGGCGGTATTGTTACCCGCGGCGCAAGCGCGCGCAAGGGCGAGCTCGTCGATTCGCAGGCTTAGTACAAATGCGCGAATTTCGCTCTCGGAAGTCGCTGCATGTCTGGTGCTGATCTCGCACAGAATTTCGGCGAAGGCTTCGCGGGTGAGTCCGATCTTCTCGCAACCGGCTTTGGCATGGAGATCTGCCAGCAGTTCGGTCACGACCGATTGCACGGCGGAGGTTGGCTTGGTCGAACTCATTATTTCGAGGCCGTTTTTCGAATGGCCGTTGTTAACCCGCTGCCTGCGCCGCTTTACACTCGGCGCATGGACAGATCTCACGCAAGAACTTCCACGAGTACAGGCCGAGATCGTGGTTGTCGTTCCACGAGAATTTTATTGCGTATTTGCCGACGCCCTCGGCGGACAGGGGCTTGGGACTAGGCTTGAACATCGGCAGTGTACCTGGGGCAACCGGGACGGGAGCGCCGGGCCGGCGGCCCGTCTTGCTCCGCTCCTCTTCGCACATGGCGCAAGGGCATGCGTCGCGCAGGTAGGGGAAGTTATAGTGCGAAACGTGGCCGTCGTGCCACTCGATATCAACTCCAGTACCGGAGGTGAGATTCACCTTCACCGACTTAGGATCGGTGGCCTCTGTGGCGGCTTGGAGTGGGGACTGCATGGAACAAGTATCGCACAGCCCCGGTATAAAGATGCCCGAGCCTAGTAGCTGGGTTTCTCGCGAACTCTGCGGATTTGCTCCGCGTTCTCTGCCGTTAACGTGTTTTGATTTTGCGGCAGGAAGCAAGAGACCTTAGCCGCTGAGTGCGCGGAGAAACGCCGCAGACTTCGCTGAGAAACCCAAATTAAGCCACTACCGAGGCTCGACGACTATTGCCGAATCCAGCCAAGTTCCTGTAAAATTTAGGTTTGCCCCATAAGAACTGATTTATCCGGGAGTAGTCATGGCACAACAATGCGAAATTTGCGGCAAGAAGCCGCAAGCGGGAAACCACATCAGTCACGCGCACAACGTAACCAAGCGGCGCTGGAACGTCAATCTGCGTCCGGTGCACGCCCGCGTGGGCGCAACCACTAAGCGTATGCGCGTATGCACGTCCTGCCTGCGCAGTGGCAAAGTCGTTAAAGCGTAGGCAAACCTTCTACCAACAGGACACAGATTTCAGAGGCTTTTGATTCCTCTGCACGTTTCTGCATCCGCGATTACTTTACACTCAGCAACTGCACGTCGAATATTAACGTGGCCTTGTGCGGGATCTGCGGTGGATGGCCCTCCTCGCCATACGCCAGCTCCGGCGGAATGCGTAGCTGGCGTTTACCGCCTACTTTCATTCCCGCCACGCCTTCGTCCCATCCCTTGATAACTTCGCTTTTGCCGAGCGTGAAGTCATAAGGCTGTCCCGCGTCGACCGAGCTGTCGAATTTCTTCCCTGTAGTAAGCCAGCCGGTGTAGTGGACCTTCACGTGATCTCCCGCTTTGGCGACCTGGCCCACACCGACTTTGATGTCCCAGTACTGAAGGCCAGAGTCTGTTTTCACGCCATCGCCGGTAACCTTGGTGGGAGCGCTGGTATTGGGGCGACGCGGAGCCGCTTTCTTGGTTGCAGTCTGAGCGATAAGCGCGGCTGCGGACAAGATCAGAATCACAGTTGCGATTGTGCTCTTCGTCATCGTCATCAATGCTCCTTAGCGTTCTCTGCGGTTTTAATTAGTCGCTATTCCATCGCGATCACGTCGATTTCGACCAGCACGTCCTTCGGCAGGCGTGAAACCTCGACGGTGGAACGCGCGGGTGGCGCCGTGCTGAAATACTTTCCATAAACGGCGTTCATTTCCGCGAACTCGCTCATGTTCTTGAGGAACACGGTGGCCCGAACGACTTTCCCGAGGCCGCTGCCGGCAGCTTCGAGGATTTCCGAAAGGTTGTGGCCGGATCGATGGCAACCTGACCGGATACGAAAATGAATCCGTTGGCTTTGATGGCCTGCGAATAAGGGCCAATCGCTTGAGGGGCGTCTTTAGTGGAAATCACTTCACGCATGCAACGACTCGGGCTACAGGAATGCAAAACTGCCTTGATTAATGCAGATTTACGGGGGCACGGTCAAATAAAACATGGCCTGCGGCAACTGATCCGCCAGCGCGCGCACCTGATGTTTTCAATCTGTGAATGCAATGCGAGACGCCATCCAAATGAAAGCCAAAGCCGCTGATCCGGATCTTTCGCTGGCCGAAAGCACGATTTCCACCCGGACCGAGAAAAAACAGGTGGAGGAGCGCGTCGCCATCGGGCCACACGTCGTGTACGAGACGATTCGGCGTGAAGGGGAGGAGGAGTTGAGTCGTCCGGCCTCGGCCCTGGCCTGGTCGGGTTTTGCCGCCGGACTCTCCATGGGCTTCTCGTTCATTGCCGAGGGGCTGCTCATGGCCCACTTGCCGGACCGGGCGTGGAGACCTTTGATCACGCGCTTCGGCTATTGCGTCGGCTTTCTCATCATTGTCATTGGACGCCAGCAACTGTTTACCGAAAACACGCTGACCGTGGTGCTTCCGCTGCTCATGCGCAAGAATTTCGCGACTCTCTGGCGAATGCTGCGCCTGTGGGTTGTGGTGCTTATCGCAAATCTGGTCGGGACATTACTATTCGCATTATGGATTGGAAAAACCGCCATTCTCGATGCGGCGACTCTGCATGCACTTAGCGAGATCGGCCTTGCGCATACGGGGGCGCCTTTCTTAACGGTTCTGGGGCGGGCGGTATTTGCCGGATGGCTGATCGCGTTGATGGTGTGGCTGCTTCCCGCCGCCGAGTCCGCACGGGTGAGCATTGTGATCATTCTCACCTATCTCATCGGTTTGGGTGGATTCAATCACATCATTGCAGGATCGACCACGATGTTCTTCCTGGTCGTGACTCACACCATTTCATTTGGATCGTATGTCGCGCATTTCTTTATTCCGGTTTTACTCGGGAATGTGATCGGAGGCTTCTCGTTGGTCTCATGGTTGGGACACGCTCAGGTAGTAGGTGGGAAAGAAGGATAACCTGCACACCGGAAACGAGTTTATATTTTCTGCAGTCTTTGCACTTCGTGTACGCCGGGAATTTTTCGCAGGCCGGCAATGATGGCCTCAAGATGTTTCAGGTCTGCGATGTCGAGAACAACTTCCACGCTGGCCTGACTGTTGGACGTATGCGCCGTGATGTTTTTGATGTTGCTCTTAGCGTCGCCAATCACTCCGGTGATGCTCTTCAGCATGCCGAAGCGATCGTCACAGAAGACGGTCAGCTTCACGGGATACGCAGTCGGCGTGCTCTCGTCGCGAGCCCACTCGACCTCGATCTTGCGTTCCGGTTCATACATTAGATTCGTCACGTTAGGACAGTTGATGGAATGGACCGCGACGCCTTTACCGCGCGTAATGTAGCCGACAATACTTTCTCCGCGGATGGGATTACAACAGCGCGCACGGTAGACCATCATGTCGCCCTGGCCACGGACTGTGATGGCATTGTGATCTCCGAAAACGCGGCGCACGACGCTGGCGATGGCGCCCGGTTGCGAGGTCAGGCCCTCGGATTCGATATCACCGGCAATGGAGTGCGTTGCCCCCGCAGGGAGTAAGCGAGCCAGCACCTGGCGCGCCGAATATTTGCCGTAGCCAATTCCAGACATCAGGTCATCGGCCTTGCCCAGACCATATCCGGAGGCGACCTTTAGCAGGTCTTCGTCCTTAATCTCTTTGAGCGCGATGCGGTACTTGCGCGCTTCTTTTTCGATCAGCTTGCGTCCGATCTCAATCGCGCGCTCGCGCTGGTGAACGTTGAGCCAGTGCTTGATTTTATTGCGGGAGCGCGAGGACTTTACCAGCCCCAACCAGTCACGGCTGGGCTTGTGTCCGGCCTGCGTGAGAATCTCGACGATATCGCCGGAATGAAGCTTGTGGCGCAGCGGCACCATGCGCCCGTTCACCTTGGCCCCGATACAGGTGTGGCCGACTTCAGTATGAACGCTGTAGGCAAAGTCCACCGGCGTGGCATCCCGCGGTAGTACAACCACTTTGCCTTTAGGAGTGAAGGTGTAGACCTCCTCGGGATAGAGATCGACTTTTAACGTGGAAAGAAATTCGTTGGGATCGCTGACGTCGCGCTGCCACTCCACCACCTGCCGCAACCAGGCCAGGCGCTGCTCGTCCTGCGCCGAGACCGGACCGTCTTTGTATTTCCAGTGCGCGGCAATGCCTTCCTCCGCCATCTTGTGCATTTCCTCGGTGCGAATCTGGATTTCAAACGGAGTGCCGTCTTCCGTGATCACCGAGGTATGCAGCGACTGGTAAAAATTGGGCCGGGGCATGGCGATGAAATCCTTGATGCGCCCCGGAACCGGCCGCCACAGGTTGTGAATGATGCCGAGGACGGCATAGCAATCCTGCAGCGACCGCGTGATGACCCGCATCGCGCACAGGTCATAAACCTGGTCAACGGCAATCCGCTGCTTCTGCAATTTTTTGTGAATACTGTAAAGGCGCTTGATCCGGCTTTCTACGCGCGCCTGAATGCCGGCCTCTTTCAGCTTGTCGGTGATGATCTGCTGCATCCTGCCGAGGAAAACCTCGCCCTGCTTACGGCGGGCATTCACCGACTTTTCGACTTGCTCGTACCCGAGAGGATCGAGGAAACGGAATCCAAGATCTTCCAATTCGCCACGAATCTTGCCCATCCCCAGGCGGTGTGCGATGGGGGCGTAAATCTCCAGCGTTTCTTCGGCGATCTTATGCTGGCGCTCGGGAGCGAGGTGTTCAAGCGTGCGCATATTGTGCAGGCGGTCGGCAAGTTTAATAAGCACCACGCGGATGTCGTCTACCATGGCGAGCATCATCTTGCGCAGGTTTTCAGCCTGCTGCTCCTCGCGCGTGGCAAAGTCAATTTTGCTGATCTTGGTAACGCCCTCAACGATGTGGGCCACTTGCTCGCCGAATTCCTTGCGGATGTCTTCGATAGTGACGGAGGTATCTTCCACTGAGTCATGCAGCAGTCCGGCAGCTACGGCGACCGGGTCCATCTTCATTTCAGCCAGGACCAGAGCCACTTCCAACGGATGAACGAGGTAGGGCTCGCCCGATGCGCGGGTCTGGCCTTCATGATGAATCAGGGAATAATCGTAGGCTTTCTTGACGATGGTGAGGTCGTCCTGAGGGCGGCTCTCCTGCATCTGTTTCATCAAGTCGCGAAACTTGGTGAGGGTCAGGGTCGTAGTCGCGATCTGTTGGCGCAAGCTCGCCATGTAGGATTATAGCCCGTCGGGAAGGCCAACTCGCGTCGGGACGGGAGCATTGCACCTTACGTTTTTGGGACCGGAAGGATCTTGATGACCCGGTCTATCTCTCGCACGCTCAGGCTACTGGCAGCGGTTTCGCTGTGGCTCACCCGTTTGCTGCACGGCAAACTTAGATTTCAGACTGTTCATCCCCTTCGAATTGAACACAAGTTTGGTGGGCGGCTCTGCTTGCTGATAGAGTGACAATCTGTCAGCCATGATCTCTCGAATTCTTGTCAGCGGCGTTTCCGGGCCCATCGGTGCTGCTCTTCTACCTCCTCTCAAATCGCGCGGGTACGAAGTCACTCGCCTGGTGCGCGGCGCGGCTCAGAGCCATGATCAGATCTCGTGGGATCCCGCCAAGCCGATTGCGCCTGAGTCCGTTTCCGGCTTCGACGCCGTGATTCATCTTGCGGGCGAGAGCATTGTCGGACGATGGACGGAGGAGAAGAAAGCGAAAATTCGCAGCAGCCGGGTCACGGGCACGACTGCATTGGCACAAGCCCTGGCGCAGGCGAAAGAGAAACCACAGGTATTCGCTTCCAGTTCGGCAATCGGGTACTACGGTGACCGTGGCAGTGAAGTATTGAACGAATCCAGTGCACCCGGCGAAGGATTTCTTTCCGATGTATGCCGCGAATGGGAAGCGGCCACTCACGACGCTGTCAGTGCCGGCATTCGTACCGTAAGCATGCGCACCGGCGTGGTGCTGAGTCGCGAAGGCGGTGCGCTGGCAAAAATGTTGACACCTTTCAAAATCGGAGCGGGCGGCAAGATCGGAAGCGGTCAGCAATGGATGAGCTGGATCGACGTCCAGGATATGGTGGGAGCCATTCATCACATTCTGAAGAGCGATCTGCTGCAAGGACCCGTCAATATGGTGGCGCCACGGCCAGTTACGAACGAGGAATTCACCAGGACGCTGGCCAGTGTGCTCGCGCGACCGGCAATTTTCCCGATGCCGGCCTTTGTCGTGAAACTGGTGTTCGGCGAGATGGGTGAAACAGTTTTGTTAGGCAGCCAACGCGTTGAACCGACACAACTGGTCATGAGTGGTTACCCATTTCGATTCAGCAGCCTGCGTGCGTCGCTTGAAAATATCCTCAAACGATAGCAGCGGCGTGCCGTGCTACAGCGATGTTGATCGAACCGGAATGGCGCATACCGCTCCTGCGGTGAAATTCTCCCCTTCGATGCCGAAGGCATGATCGAAACGGGCGCGATAATTTTCCCAGGCGAGCGCGGACGTCAGCTCCACCAACTCCGCTTCATTAAACTGCTCGCGCAATCGAGCAAACAGTGCGTCGGAAACTTCCACCGGAGTTCGCGTAATGCCGTCCGCATATTCGAGGATGAGCCTCTCCGTTTGCGAGAAATTGAAATTAATGCGGTAGTCGTTGAGGTTGGAGATTTGTTCGCTGGTGATGCCGGTTGCCCTGCCCACGGCAGAGCCGATGTCAATTCAAAATGGACAGCCTACCAGGGTGGCGACGCGAAGTTCAGCGAGCCCTTTGAGCTTCGCATCGATGAGCTTACTGCTCGCCTGCGACTGTTCCATCTGGATGTATCCCCAGAAGATTTTTGGATGATGCGCGGTCACCTGGACCGGCATAATCACGTGCCCGAGTCTGCGCCTGGTCAGAAAATAAACAATGCTTACCAACAGTCGACGGAAAAGGCCGCCCCGATTCGGGCGTGCTCCGGACACACGAGCCATGTTGGCCTCCTGTCAAATTAGATTCATTGCGGATTGGGGCGGTTCATCTCATCATGCAGCTTCTGCAAAAGCTGCGAACGTTCCTGCGTACTCAGCTCCCGCTGCAATTCTTCGAGCGCCAGCGCGACGATGTGGTAATGGTGCGCCCCTGCGAACTTCGGGTCGGCGGTGATATTGAGCCAGAGTCTGTGCATCAGTTCAACATCTTGAGGACGCATGCGCGGGGTGTGCGGGCCGAGCGCGTATTCGCGAACCGTACCGTCAGGGGCACACACTTCCAGAATCAGGCGAGGACGCGGTTCCGGCAACCGCTCCCACGCATCGCCGGTAAGTTTAGCTTGCTCGTCGGCGGTGAGTTTGTTCGACAGCCCGCAGATCACGCGGCTGGAATCGAGCCGCTGCGCGGTCACCATAATGGCTTCGAACACATCTGTCGCAGGCACCACCAGCAGCGAGATGGGCTTCCCTTCTTTTTCAGCGACAGCTACGGCTGCCGTAAAAAGCTCCTGCTCATAATGATCGAAGACCTGGCTCGCCTCGAAAACCGTGCTTCCGCTGAAACTGTGCTCGCGATGATAAAGACGGGCGCTAAGGACCACCACGTCCTGCTTGTTCGTATTGGTATGGCTGAGCACATGGCGCAGGTAGTAGAGATTGCGCGGATCGCGTACCGCGACCAGCACGTTGCCGGGGCGCACTCCCATGGCACCACTGCCCAGTTCCTGATTGCCGTAAACGCGGAACTGGTCTACGCTCTCCATCTTTCCCTGGCGCTCGCGGGTTACGCGCCGCTCGGAATAAGTGAATAGGACGAAGAACAAGGCGCTAAACGCGACGCCGCCGATCGTCGCCTCGCGCTTGGTTAACAGGTTCACAATGGCAGTCGTGAACAGCACGGCAGCGACGAGTATGACTCCCACCGGGATTTCGCGACTACCGATGTGTATGTTCCCCGGCACCTTCCACTCGCGGCCTCCCGGTTCCTTGTGACGGAGCACCAGGACGGCGAGCGACATCATGGCAAAGCTCCAAATCACGCCGAAGGCGTACAGGCCAGCGAGAGTAAAGACATTGCCTCGGGTCAGAATGATTGTGACTAACTGCAAACCGACAATCATGTTGATGATGCGATAGCTTGTGCCGAAACGCGGATGCGGCTTCTGGAATGCGGAGGTGAGCACCCCATCTTCTGCCACGCGGTTGAGTACGCCGTTCGCGCCTACGATCGAAGTATTCTGCGCTCCCGCCAAAATCAGCACGCCTACCAGCACCACAAAGCCATGGAACGCCAGCTTCGCCCACTCGGGCCCGACGAGGAACACAGAGATGCCGCCGATCAGGTTCCCGAAATACTCGTGCCGGACATTGTCCGGAATGATCATCACGGCAAAGAACGATACCAGTGAGGTGAACAGCAGGCTGTAAACGAAAATGACCAAGCCGGTCTTTTCCAGATTCTTCAGCTTGGGGTGCGCGATCTCGCGATTGACCTGGGCCAGTGTTTCTTCGCCGCTCATGGCCAGCACAGAGTGACCGAAGCCGACGAATACGATAAGGAATGTCAGCAGCGCGGATCCGGATTTCAGATGGGTGATCCAGGTGTCATCCAGCCACCCTAGGGACTCTTTATTCAGCGGGACGATGCCCGGCCTGAACGGGCTGGGCGGAAGCTGGACCGGAACCTTCAACACAGTAATGGAACACCAGATAATCAAAATCACAACCATGACCGTAGTGATGATCATGATCTGCACGGCCTTCTGGCTCGATTCGTGAATGCCCTGCGTATTCTTCCGCCAGAAGTAGATGGCTACAATTGCGCCGAAGCAGGCGGCAAAACTGTTTTCCGGAAAATACGCGAAGGGATGGCCCATGTAGCGGGCAAGATCCTCAATAAATCCTGCGAGATATTGGCCCGCAACCACTGCGCTGATCGGTCCCGTAAGAACGTAGTCGAAGAGCAGGGCCGAAACCGAAAACTTGGCGAGGGTTCCGCCCATGGCCTCTTTGACCACCCGGTAGACGCCGCCACGCACGAACATGCTGCTGGATTCGATATACAGGGCGCGGACCGCATAGCTGAACAGCATGACCGCGAGAATGAACCAGGGCGCGCTCTTGCCGATGACCTTTTCGGCATCGCCGCCGGCGTAATAAGCAGACGAAGCCAGGTCGGACAGAACAATCGCCGCCGCTCGCCAAAACGAGATGAAGGTCAACATCACCGTAGTGGCGACGAAGACCTTTACTGCGGGTTTTGTACCTTCAGGGGCTGTAGCCATGCTTCAAGAATGGCGGAAAAATGCAATCAATGCTGAACCCATTTGAAGATAGCACAGCAAGGGTGGAGCCGTTCGTCTGCAACTAGTCAAATCTTGAATCGCTCGCAGCGGCCGCACCGAACATTCGAAGGGGCTATCCGTAGACCGCAGCTCGACGGCTTATGGATCGAGCGTTACTTCACCTTCTGCTGCGCTATCCACTTGTCGGTGCGCGCCTCGAGCATATCGAGCGGCAGCGTACCCCCGTCGAGCATCTCATCGTGAAATTTGCGGAGATCGAACTTCGGCCCTAATTCTTTCCGAGCCCGTTCGCGCAGTTCACGGAACTTCAATTGGCCGATCTTGTAGCTGAGGGCCTGGGCCGGCCACGAAATATAGCGGTCAGTCTCGGACTGAATCGTCGGCTCATCCACCGCACCTGACTTGCGAAAGAAGTCCACCACCTGATCGCGGCTCCATCCTTTGGCGTGAATTCCAGTGTCGACCACCAACCGCACGGCACGGAAAAGTTCCGAGGACAGCCGCCCATAATCCGAGACGGGATCCTGATAGAACCCAACCTCTTTGCCCAGTTCCTCGGCGTAAAGAGCCCATCCCTCTATGTAGGCGTTGAAACCCAAACCGTGCAGCCGGAACTTCGGCAAGCCCTCGAGCTGTTGCTGGACGGAGAGCTGCATGTGATGTCCCGGGATGCCTTCGTGATAGGCGATGGCCTCATTGTCGATTAGCGAGCGCTCGGCGAAGTTGGAGGTGGCAACCACGACCCGTCCCGGCCGCTTGCCGTCGGGTGTCCCGGTCATGTAGTGAGTCATCGCTGCGGAATTAAATTCGGGAATCGCCTCGACTGTGACCGGCGATTTCGGAAGCAGCGTAAAAAGTTCCGGAAGCTTCTGTTCCATCTGCGAAATGTAATGGCGGTAGCCGTCGAGGATCTGCTCGGCGGAGCTGGGAATGTACTTGGGATTGTTCTTGAGCGATGCCCGGAAAGAGGCGAGATCGGCGAAGCCCTGTTTCCTGGCGATCGCCGTCATCTCGCCCTCGATGCGATCGATCTCACGCAAGCCCAGTTGATGAATTTCGTCCGCCGTCATGTGAGTTGTGGTGCGGGCGTAAATGTCGTTCTCATAGCGCTTCTGGCCGTCTGGCAGTGACGTTACGGAGAGTGTGGTGCGGCCTTGAGGGACATACTCGGCCTGAATGAAGGCGGCAAACTTCTTATAGGCAGGCAGGACGTCAGTATTGATCGCGTCGGCAATCTCTTGCGTAAGCCGCTTCTGGTCTTCCGCGGAAATGCTCGCCGGATATTTTTTTGTCGGCTGCAGAAATGGATCTGCGGCGATGATGCCCGCGCACTGCGCCGGAATTTTTTCCGCGAGGAATCGGACGGGCATGAGCTTGTCCTTCATGCCGGCGCGTAGGACTTCAGAGGTCTGGCTGAGGGCGCGCGGAATCTGATGCAAGCGCGAAATATAGTCTTCGTAGTGCTTCACGGAATCGAGCGGAACCGCGAGGGGCAGGTCGGCGAGACTGGTGTGAATGCCGTTCTGCGTGTTGATCGGCATCTCGTATTCTTTGAGTTCGTAATCGGCGTTGCGCTGCTGGAGAACGCGGATCAGCAGATCGTGAGAGAGTTGGTCCTGATCGGAAAAATCAGCAGTTGAGATGGCCTCCAGGCGCTTCAGGAACGCGTCATTGGAGTCGTGGCGGCGCGCAATCGCTTCGAGCGAGTAGTCAGTGAGCCGGTCGTTGTAGCGATAATCGCCGAACGCCGTCGCCCGCTCGGGATAATTTTGCAGGTCTGATTCGTACTGCTCCTCGAAAAGAGCGTTCTGTGCGGCAAGCCGCTCGGAGATCGGTTTTTGCGCTTGAGCAAATACCGGTGCGGCCATCGCTAGGATTAGCAGGCAGGTAAACACGCGCATAGCTATTTAGCGTAGCAGAGAAGAGAAATGTAAGCCGTCAGGCTACCCGCGTCGCCCATTAGTCGGATGAATCTCCAGGGGCCACTGACTCACGCCGCTTCGGGGCGAGATACGTATGCGTGATCCGGTCGTGCCAGCAGAGTGCATCCTCGTCCAGAAAGAGCCAGGCATAGCCCATCCCTGCAGAAACAGCGGAGAGAAAGCTTGCCAGCACTCGCCAGCGCCGTAGAGAACGAGTGGTGGAGGTGCCATCGAAGCGGGCCAGTTCCAGGCCGGCAACGCGCAATCCGGGAGTGCTGCCCCCATAGACAATCAACAGATACTGGTACGCTGCCCAGAACGTGCATGGAATTCCCGCGGCTAGCCCGAAAAGTTGAACCAGCGGCGGATGAGCCGCCGTCACCTTCCAGAAGATGTAACCGAATACCCCCGATGCCGCCGCGATGATGATTCCATCGAGAAGCGCGGCTATCACGCGCCGGGCAGGCGGCGCACTTTGGAGGGGGATATCAATGCCGGGTCGCTTCTCGGCCTCGGGATGCTCGATTGCTTCGATCGTGATTCCACCCAGTGCTGGAGGCGGAGGCGCAATTTCCGGCACTTCCAGAATCCGCGGACGTCCGCCAACGGGTTCGGCAAGTTGATCCGGCGGCGCCGCAGGCGGTCCCCAGGAAAATCCAGGGAACTCGATAATCTTGGCGCCCGCGGATGCAGGACGCTGCCTCACGGGCTCCCGTGCGGGCTCCGTTTCGCTCTCGTGCTGAGACTGCACGTCTGTCTCGAGC
>QIAK01000235.1:14726-19346 GCA_003225515.1 Acidobacteriota bacterium
AAGATGGATATCGTGGAGGAGGCGCTTTGCGGCGTGCACGATAACGGTTGAGCCGGGCCGAAAGTTCATCGCGCCAGGCCGGCGCATCGGTGCTATCACCGTTCGTTGCGGGCGACTCGGCTTCAACCTGGTCCGCAGAAGAACTTTGTCTCACTTCGGGGTCACACGCCGTCTCCAACGCGGCGACTGAAGACGAATCAAACACAAGGTCGGGTTCCCACTGCGACGATACAGGGAGAAGGGGCTCCAATTGGCAACGGCAAAGTTCTCCACACTGCGGACAATTCATGAATGCCAGTCTTTCTAAACCTCGGCGATATCGTGCCGGCAAAACGTTATAAGTTCGCGCGTAAGTACAACCGGAGAGCAACCAGAGGAATCCTAGCCTTTTTCGCCACTTTGCCACCCGGCCAGCGCCGTGCTAAGTTCACGATGCTGCGGCATCTTGGTCGAAAGAGCAATTCCGTCTGCGATGGACGATCTTCTCCCATGATTTTGTTCCGATGACTCTTCGCACTAGATTCCTTATCACGGCGCTGTTTCTTTGTCATCAGCTTCTCGTTGCTGCGCTAGTAACCAGCCAGTTGCCATCTGAGAATTCCGGTCAGGATCAGGCTTCGTCCGTCATTCCGGCAGAAAAAGATCCGGCGCGGGAGAGCGCGGAGCGGGCATCTTTAGGAAGCACCCCGTGTGCGAGTCAGGCCGCCACCGCAGACTCCGATTCCACCACCATTTGTGCCCTGCAGCAGGAAAAAGACGGCGACGTCTACAAACTTCATGGCAACGCCGAAGTTCACTACCGCACCTACGTTCTGCGGGCGGATGAACTCACCTACGATTCCAACAGCGGTGAGGCTGCGGCCTCAGGGCACTTCAGTCTCGACGGCGGCCCCAATGACGATCACCTGAGGGCCAGCCATGGCACCTATAATCTGACGGCCGAGACGGGACGCTTCTACGATGTCACCGCCACCACCGGGCTCCGCTTTCGCGGCAACCATGTGGTGGTCACGTCGACTGCTCCGTTCGCGTTCTCCGGGAAAATCGTAGAGAAAACCAGCCCTGATCGCTATCTCGTCTACGACGGCACAATCACCACATGCGAACTCCCGCATCCTAATTGGCAATTTGAAGCCCACAAAGTTGTAGTGGATGTGGGCGGAAACGCCAGCATCTATCGAAGCAAGTTTTTGCTGCACGGGTTCCCGGTTTTTTATTTTCCCTACGCCACCCATCCTGTCGCCCGGGAGGTGCGCGATACCGGCTTCCTGATGCCCACCGTGGGCCGCTCTTCCACCAAAGGCAACATCGTCGGCGATTCCTTCTACTGGGCGATCAACCGCAGCATGGACGCGAGCGTGGGTGCCGAATATTTTTCCAAGCGGGGCTGGTCGCAACGAGGAGAGTTCCGAGCGCGTCCTAGCGATACTTCCTACGTAAATCTTAATTTTTTCGGAGTCGTGGACCGCGGCATAGGTACCCCGCTCTTGCGCGAAGGCGGCCAGGAGGTACGTCTGGCGGCCGAAGGCAATTTCTACGGCTTCCGCGCAGTTTCTAACATTGATTATCTCAGTTCGTTTTTATTCCGCCTGGCCTTCAACGAGGTTTTTACCCAGGCAGTAAACTCGGAAGTAAAGTCACAGCTTTTTCTATCGAAGACTGTTAAAGGTTTCTCGTTCGGCGGCATGGTCGAGCGTTACCAGGACTTTTTTCAGAACACGAACTCCGATGGAACACTCTCGAATCCCCCCACTTTCAATAATGTCAGAATCCTGCACACCCCCAGTGCCGACGCCTCCAGCGTTGACCAGTCCGTAGGACACTCGCCAGTTTTTTGGTCCTTCGAAGCCTCCGTGGCTGGGCTCTCTCGCAGCGAGCCAGGTTTTCATACCGGCACGCTGCTGGGGCGTTTTGATTTCAACCCGCAGATCTCTCTGCCCTTACAGTTTCTGGGGTGGTCTGTACGTCCGGGACTGACTCTGCACGAAACCTACTATGCGGAGCGCTTCGTCAATGGACTCGCCGTCACCGATCCCACGAATCGCCAGGCGCTGGAAGCCTCAGTGGAAATTCGTCCCCCGGCTCTGGAGAAAATTTTCGACAAGCAATTTCTAGGACGCAAGTGGAAGCATGTTATCGAGCCCCGCGTTGTATATCGCCTGGTGACAGGCGTGAACGATTTCGCCGATGTCCTGCACTTCGACGAGCGCGACATTTTGAGCAATACGCATGAGGTGGAATATGGGTTCGTCACCCGCTTCTACGCGAAGAAGATCTCACCATTGATTGAGGAGTGCGACGCGCCCATGACGAGCCTCGCTGTCGGCGCTGCTGCGCCGGAACAGACCGTGCCTTGGCAACGCGGTACTGCCCTTGATGCCCAGCCATGCACTACCGCACCCGAAGTCAAAGAAGTTCTCACCTGGGAGATTGCGCAAAAGTATTTCCTCGACCCTACATTTGGCGGTGCGCTGGTGACCGGACAACGCAACGTATTTACCACGACGGAAGACTTGACCGGCATCGCCTTCGCTACCGAGCCACGGCATCTTTCTCCTGTGGTGTCACGGCTGCGGGTCGCGACCAGCAGGCGTACCGACACCGAGTGGGATCTTGACTACGATTTTCAGCTGGGCCGCGTCAACGCCAGCACGCTCCTGGTGAACTACAACCTAGGCCCATTCACGGTAGGCGGTGGAGATGCGTTCCTGCAGATTCCACAAACCAATACTCAATCTACTCAGAGCGAAGGAACTTGCACGTCTGCAAATCCGGCTCAACCCGTCTGTAAGTTTCAACAATTCCGGGTGGCGCTGGGTTACGGCGGTCTTGCTCGGCGAGGATTCAGCGCCGCCAGCAGCTTCGGCATCGACGCCGACCGGCGACAGTTGCAATTTGCGACCGCACAAACCACGTATAATTGGAATTGCTGCGGGCTGACCTTGGAATATCGGCGATACGCTATTGCCAACGTGCGCAATGAGAATCTGTTCCGATTCACCTTCAGCCTGGCGAATATCGGCTCATTCGGAAATCTGAGGCGGCAGGAACGGCTGTACTGATCACGCGTTTGGGTCCCATCCACCTGCCTCAAACGCCCCCGCTACTCTGGCTCTGCCAAGGCTGTTACCATAATTCAATGCCATCCCCGGAAGAGGAACTCGCCGCGAAGGAGTCCCGGATGCAAGCCGAACTGCGCGCGCTGGGCCGCGTGCTGGTCGCCTATTCCGGCGGGGTTGATTCCGCATATCTCGCCTGGGCGGCTCATCGCTCTCTGGGCAGCGATATGCTGGCCGTAATTGCCGACTCTCCCAGCCTGGCCCGCACCCACCTGAACGACGCGGTTGCCTTTGCTGCCGAACAGGGGATTCCGGTCGAAGTGATCGCAACGTCCGAACTCGATCGGCCCGAATATGCGCGCAACGACGGGCAGCGCTGCTTTCAATGCAAGGACGAGCTGTTCGATGTTATGGAGGAACTCCGCGCCGCTCGCGGCTTCAAAGCGATTGCTTACGGAGTCAACCTCGACGATGAAGGTGATTTTCGGCCGGGACAAAAGGCTGCCAGGCAGCACCACGTTGCCGCTCCTCTATTGAATGCTCAGCTCACCAAGCAAGAGATTCGAGAACTTGCCCGCCAAGCGGGGTTGCGCGTGTGGGACAAGCCGGCATCCGCGTGCCTCTCTTCTCGCATCGAGTACGGCCGCCCTGTGACCCGTGAAGCGCTCTCGATGGTCGAGCGCGGCGAAGATGCAATTCGAGCCCTCGGCTTCCGGCAATTCCGCGTACGCCATCATGGCGACATCGTGCGACTCGAGATCGCCCGCGAAGAGATGGAACGCGCCCTGACTCCTGCCATGGCAACCCAGTTCACTGCAATTTTCAAAGAGCTGGGATTCAAGTTTGTCACCCTCGACCTGGAAGGATTCCGCTCCGGTTCGATGAACGGTTTGCTCCCCATCGAGCAACTTCGCCAGACGGGCTAAGCGCATGCAAACCCGCAGTTGGCGGGCCTGTGCCGCATACGCTGTGAGATAATCAGGAAGATCATCCGTGATACTGAGGCCATTCTTGGTGACTTTAATTCGACGTTCCTTGTTTATGCTGCTCCTGATTTGCCTGGGCTGTGTCGCCCAGTCAGCGCCACCCGACTTGGCTCGCAAGATCGAGCACCAGATGCGCGCTACTTATACCATCCCGGCAGAAGTCAAAGTGGTTGTTGGCGCAATCAGTCCCAGCACCGAAATGCCCGGGTATGACGCCGTGTCGGTTAGCATCGATGGCGGTGACGGCAAGCCGAAAGATTACAAGTTTCTGCTGTCGAAAGATCGCGCCACCTTGTTGCGACTGACAAAGTTCGATTTGACCAAGGATCCCTTTGCAGAACTGATGAGCAAAATCGACGTCAGTGGCCGCCCAACTCGCGGCCCCAAGTCGGCCAAAGTGGTGGCAGTGAATTTCGATGACTTTGAGTGTCCCTTCTGCTCGCGGATGCACCAGACCCTTTTCCCCGAAATTTTCAAGGAATATGGCGATCGCGTAACCTTCATCTACAAGGACGACCCGCTGACCGAGATTCATCCTTGGGCGCTCCATGCGGCGGTGGATGCGAACTGCCTGG
>QIAK01000346.1 GCA_003225515.1 Acidobacteriota bacterium
GAATTCGCATATAGTCGATCCCCGTGGTTAGACAACGCTCAATTTATCTGTGTGTTACTGCGCAGAAGCAGGAATCTGTATTTCCGGACGACTTGAAGTTGCCGCCTCGGTCATGCGAATCCCGACCACGGTTCAGGCTTGACTGGCGGCATGAGGCGCCTGGCGCCAGCGGTTGACGCGCCGTAGGGTACACCTTTGAAAACGTATACGCCGTTCCGTCTGAATCCACGGATTTCCCTGCGGTTGTTTCTGCGACTGTTGCCGCGTCGGAAGCGATGACCGTGCTGTATTCGCAACCGCTTGCTGCGGATGTTTTGCTTTCTTGAGACCTTCCGGCGTGGGCTGCGCTAACGCGGTTGCGAGTAAGATAACCGAACCGGCCCCTGCTCCCAGGGTTGCCATCGCGACGATAGAGGAACGCCGCTCCCGTCCCTGACTCGCGATTTAGTAGATTCTTCGACGCCATTCCTACCCCTGAATCGTTGTCCACTCAACTTTTCGGTGGTGGCCTGTTTCACGAGGCCGGGACGAAGGGAAGTCTTCGAACCCCCAGTTGTTTTTCAGCGTGTGATATATAACTCTCAGGAATTTGCGTGCCAAGGCGAGATTCGTCTACCCCCGTAGCGGCGACGTCGGATACGTTAATCGAGCGTACTGTTCACGCCATCCATCTCACTTAGACTGTGTCGAACAGCGCGATCCTGGGCTCGCATTAGGTTCACCTAAATCACTTCTCGATCATCCCCGTTGCATGTTTCTATTACTGAAACAGTATATCTGTCAATAAAAAAGTATTCTTGGCCCGCCTGAGGGACCTGCCTCCAAACCCAGAACCAAGTAGCCGTTCGGCGCAATCGCTTTACTCATGTTTACGTTGAACTCGTCGAACCGCAAATCTCGGTACCGGCACAAGGAACTCAGGTTATCTCATCCGGGTAGGCCAATGCGGTGCACGAGTTGCTGGAAGCGCGGGTCGGAGCGGAGGGGATCGAAGCCCGGCCGCAGGAGGACGCCCGGGTTAAATCGTTCTTCGAAGCCTTTTTCGAGCCAATTCATCGCTTGATCTGTATCTCCGAGAGATGCATACATCATTGCAATCTCCGAAGCATTCGAAGAACCAGTACTTGTTCGCCTCTTCAGATCGTTCAGCAGTTTTACTGCTTCAATCCGCTTGCCGGATGCGATGTAGGCGCGAGCAAGATTAGCTATGCATGTCGGGCTATCCCCAGAAAGCTGGACCGCTTTTTGCAGCTCCGCGACCGCTTCAGAGTACATGTGTTTTTGCAGGTAGGCCTGGGCGAGTTGATTATGAGCGAGAGCAAAATTAGGATCCATTTCGATCGTCTTGCGGCTTAGCGCTATGGATTCGTCGTAGTGGTGAGCAATGACAAGGAGTTCTGCCAAATCGGCATTAATAATAAGAGATAGGGGATCCAGACTTTCCGCCTTTCTCATTTCCGTGATCGCTTCGTCAAAGCGACCCAAAAGGGTCAAATGCCAAGCGTACCAATGGTGAGCGGTCGCGTAACCGGGGTTCAGTTCAATGGCTCGTTGGAATTCCTTCCCCCCGGCATCCAGATCCCAATCGAAGCCATCCAAGACGAATGCAAGCGAGTTGTGGGCTTCGCTCAGCGAACTATCTAGTTCCAAGGCTTTGATTGCCGCCGCTTTCGCTTTGGGGAACGCCTCCTTGGGGGTCATCACTGCGTACTGCCAGTCTCCCAATAGAGCGTAGGCATCGGCCAGGCCAGAGTAAGCCTTGGCATATTTTGGGTCCTCTTCAGTCGCCTGCTTGAAATAAGCCAGGGCAGCTTTCAAGCCATCCGCCGTTCGCTTATTCCAGAAGTAGCGACCTTTGAGATAGGATTCGTAAGCTTCTGGATTAACAACTTTTACGTTTCTCAGCGCCGCTTGTTCTCGTGGTGTCAGATTGATCCGAATCTGATCGGCAATGGCGCTAGCCACCCTGCTCTGGAGCGCCAGGGTGTCACGCAGCTCACCCTCATAGCTCTGCGACCATAAGTGCTTGTCCGTGGAAGCCTCGATCAACTGCGCCGTGATACGAACCTGGTCGCCAGATCGGAGCACTGTGCCTTCTACCACGGCATCCACGTTCAGCTCACGAGCGATCTGCGGCAGAGGTTTGCGCGCTCCTTTGTAGATCATTACCGAGGTGCGGGAGATTACCCGTAAAGCGCTGATCTGCGCCAAGTCCGTGATCAACTCATCCGTCATGCCGTCAGCGAAGTAATTCTGTGAAACGTCACCAGAAAGGTTTTCCAGAGGAAGAACCGCTATGGATCGGATTCCCGCGGGCGCCCGGCCACGCGAACGCAATAGCCAAACGAAGAGAATCGATAAACTCAGGACGAACGCCAAGGCGCCGATGACCCGACCTGTTATCCACACCCGGCGTTTGCGCGCAACAGCCAACCCGGCGCCTTGGAGCGTATGCCCAGGCTCGGTAGCCAGCAGATCTCCGGCCATAGATGCTGGCATTTTTGGACGGGCGTCTGCATCGAGGACTGACACGTCCGCGATAAAGCGATAGCCACGTTTTGGAAGAGTCTCGATGAATCGCGGATTCTCAGCCGAGTCCCCTAAGGCACTCCGCAGCTTCCCGATAGCGATACTGAGAGCCTGATCGAAATCACCAAAACTTTCGTTCGGCCAGACTCGGCTGCGCAATTCCTCACGGGTGACGACTTCCCCCGGATGTTCCAGCAGGACCTCCAGCAGTTTGATCGGCTGCTGCTGCACTCTGATTCGCAAACCCGCCTTGCGCACTTCGCCTGACTGGAGAGAAACCTCGTAAGTCCCGAATCGAACGACGGAGTTCGGCGGCAGAGATTCCATAGGGCACTTGGGCTTCTCACGGAAGTCTAGCATTTCGCGCGCAAAGACTTCCCAAATTTAGGATACCTGCGGAACTAAGTCATTAACCACCACTCATTTAGCAGGTAATGAGCTGGATATATCGAAAAGGTCCTTAGTTAATTGACGCCGAGCGACTAGCACGTCAGATTGGGCTGCAGCCGGGGTCGA
>QIAK01000347.1 GCA_003225515.1 Acidobacteriota bacterium
GAACTGCAAGCGGCGGACTCGATTGAGAGCGAGGCTGGCCAGGCAGTGCCAGGATCTACCCCGTTCTTGACCGCGACCGCGACATCATCAAGCATTCGAAGCCAGGCGCTGACGCAAAAGATGTTGGCCGCGGAACTACGCCAAGAGGCCGCACGCATCGCGCACCAGAACGGGCTACGGAAGCGGGGGGCGATGTTTACCACCCAATTGCGAGGCTTCATCATGAACCTCTCGCAGCACAACTGATTTCTAGAAAGGAAGAGTCTTATGACAAGCGTCTCGGCAACTCTTAAGGGGAGTAGGTCTTGGGTGTGGGGGCACAGACTCCGTATCATCTTCCTCTGCGTCGTTCTGGTTCTAACTGCCCCCTGGCCAGCCCGAGGGCAAGTGCTCAGTCCGTGCTGTGCGATTCTCGCCGCGGGTCTGTCAAGCATTGCAAATTCGTTGAAGACCATCGCTAGTTCCCTGAACGCGATTCTCGGCGTGGATAAGGGAATGTTGCAATTCGAGCAGACGGTGGTCTGGCCAACCAGTGCCATTTCTCAGGCGCAAGCTTTGGTCGGAAGCCAACAAGGCCTCTTCACGCGAATTCAGACTCTCCTCCACATCCCGGTGAACAGCGCAACCCAACCGAACCCTCAACAACTGGAGGCGATTCTTCTTTCCCGCAATCCAAGTCAAATCAGTCGAACATCGACGAATTACACCGCTCTATACGGGCCAGTCCCGGCAACAACAGATGCGTCACCGCAGGTCAGAGACCTCGTCGATATGACAGACGCGGCTGCCCAGGATGCGATGAAAAGGGCGATTCAGATCGACGCGTTGTCCGACCTGGAGATTCAGGCAGCCACCCAAATCAACCAAAGCATCCAGACCGCAGCGCCAGGCAGCGCGCCGATTATCGAAGCGCAGGCCGATGCGTGGCTGGTACGGGCCAATGCTTATACCCAGGCCGCGACGGCCGACTTGATGAGGCTGCGAGCCATCGATCTCGCGAATTCAAGCGCGGACATAAAGATGGGCGCGACCAACACGACCAACCTTCGACAGCAATTAATGAACCTGCTGCAACACAACTGAAACGCCGCGAGAGACTTTTATGCCAAGCTTCTATTTCGAGCAAGTGCTCCAGACGGCGCTCAATGGCATCGACCAGAATGTCACTGGGCCGGTGCTGCAGGTCGCAGGTGCGATCCTGATCCTCAGTTTGCTGTATGCCGTCTACGAAGCCTATAGCAATGGCGGGGACGTGCGAGCTCTCGGAGTAGCAGGCATCAAGTACCTGGTTCTCGGCTTGGTTTTCCTTAACTACCAGCAGGCGTTTCGTTCGGTAAACGGGATGTTCAACGGCGTCGCCGACTACATCTACAACACCAATGGTATTGGCGACGTGATTCAAAACTGGCTGAATTCCGTGAGCGCCTATGTAGGCCAGCAGGGGCTGTCCAGCTTCTGGACGCTCGTGACCGGAGCCATTTCCGGGCTTCTGGACGTGCTCTTGATCCTGGTTGGGCTGATCATTCTGCCCGTCAGCTACACGTTGTTCACGCTCGCCTACGTCATGTACGGATCAATCCTTTATCTCATTGGGCCCTTTGTGCTGGCCTTGTGGCCGAGCCGGTCCATGGGACAGCTATCGCGCACCTACTTTGTGAATTTAATGATCTTTCAAAGCTGGGGTTTGCTTTATGCGATTCTCCAGGTTCTCATCACGGCGTTGCAGATGAACAGCGTGAACGCTGTACTGAGCGGAAATGGCGTCCTCAACGCCTTTGTTGGCTCCAGCCAAATGGTACTTCTCGGAGCGGTGAGCGTGCTGTTCTCAATCGCGATCATGTTGATTCCGTTCATCGCAAGTCGGCTTGTCCGCGGAGATGTTGGCAATACCGTGTTTGCGATAGCCGCAGTCGCGACCCGTACGGCTAGAACAGTCTTGAGCTCAAGCGGGTCCTCACAAGCCTCGCCTGCCGGCCCTCCCCCAACCATGTCGGAGCCCGGCCTACCTACCGGCAGTGGGCCGGGTTCACTCGGGCCCAGTGTGGCAGGGTCCCAGATGCCTGGGAATAGCGGAGTGGTCGCGGAATCAAAACCCCCGACACCGATGACTGCTGAACCCGGAGTTGCGACAGCAGGTTCCGCAGAAGAAATGGGAGCGGCCGGAGCTGTCATGGCCGTTTGAGGTGCACAGCAGGCAAGGTGAGGAGAGGGACGGAATGATCCGGATGAAGACCGAACCGATATCAAGGACTGGTCCCGAAATTACTTGGTTCACCAAGTACTACGAACATGACGGCATGCTTCGGGCCTACGCCAACAGGGCCATGTTCCTTGCCATTTTGTTTGGAGTGATTTCACTTGGATCACTGGGATTCGCAATCTACGTTCGCATCCAGCCCCCTACGATCATTCGCGTTGATAAAGATGGCAACGCGATGGTGGTTGGGGCAAGCAGCGGACGAGACCCGGCGGCCAAGCTAGCCGGCCTGCTCTCGGCGGAGGCAGCCGAGTCAGCGGCATCGAATTCGGCCGCCCCCACGGATCTCGAGGGAAGGGCCGTGCTTCGCCGGTTTCTCCAACACTATCTTTCCTATACGCCTGATTCCGCCACCCGCAATCTTGCCGAGTCGCTCAACATGATGACCGCCAACATGCGGAAACTCACCATGGACAAATTGCGGGACTACGACACCGTCGGGAAGATTCAGCAGGATCAGATCATCTCGGACTTCCGAATTCGGTCGATCGAACGATCCAAGGATGCCCCGTGGAGCTACGTGGTCTTTGGCGTGAAAGAAGTTCACCGCATCAAGAATGGGACCGAGGTAACCGATCGGATTATCGGTCAATACAACCTGCGCCTGGCGGAAGAACGGCGCACGGAGTTGAACCCTAGTGGGCTGCTGGTCGCGGACTACTCTGAGCAGCAGATGGTTGGAGATCGCGACAACAGTCTTCTGCAGAGAAGTGACCTGGACAAGTGAAATCACGAATGTGAGAAGAGGATCAAGATGGCGACCATGACTGCATCTCGGCCCGATGAAAAAACGCTCCAAGGGACCAATCGTCCGGCTGGCAAGGGGGTCCGGCGGGCGAGCCACTCAGGTGACGAGACGACCTTAGGAGCCCGCTTCTTTTTGCCCAAGTCGGGCACGAGCGGCCATGCTCCTGAACTGGGACGTGAGTTCCCGACGGAGGGCGAGGCGAGAGTTGAAGC
>QIAK01000348.1:0-3498 GCA_003225515.1 Acidobacteriota bacterium
GAAAACGTGCAGGAAGCGAATCAGGGGCCGCTGACGGGGCGCGATTTGGTGCGAATTTATGAACGCATCATCGATGTGATGCGGAACGTACAGAAGGAAGAAATTGCGCCTAAGAGCGAAGAGAAAGAGTCGGAGACGGAACTGGATTCGGAAGTCAACGACTGAGTGCCGTTGTGCCGGGTTAAGAACCTCAAGGTCCCTCGACTACGCAGAATTTCTCGCTTCGCGAGCAATCCTGCTCCGCTCGGGATGACAAGAGTTGAAATGACATAGCATCCCCACGCCTCGCGGCCAAAATGCGCGTGAAATGGGGCAGTAAAAGCTAAAAGCCAAATGATTGTGGCGATGCAGGAAGGCGCGGACGAGGGACTGATTCAGCAGGTGATTGAACAGCTGGTCAAGATGGGGTTTGAAGTGCACCGTTCGACGGGGGCGCGGATGACCGTGCTGGGCGCGGTCGGGTCCGGGATTGACTTTGACATCCGCATTCTGGAGTTGTTGCCGGGGGTGCAGGAAGTCCATCGTATAAGTTCGCCGTACAAACTAGCGGGGCGAAGTTTCCGTCCCGAGGGGACAATCGTTAAGCTGGCGAATGGAATCGTAATTGGTGGAAACGAAATTGTGGTAATGGCGGGCCCATGTTCGGTGGAGACGAGAGAGCAGATTTTCTCGTCGGCAGAGGCAGTCGCGAAGGCCGGGGCAAAAGTGCTGCGGGGCGGGGCGTTCAAACCAAGGAGTTCCCCGTATTCGTTTCAGGGGCATGGTGAAGACGCGCTTAAGTTGTTGCGCGAGGCAGGCGAGAAGTTCAAGCTGCTGATCATCAGCGAGGTGATGGAGATTTCGCAGATTCCGCTGATGCTGCCCTATGTAGACATTCTGCAAGTGGGAGCGCGCAACATGCAGAACTTCAATCTGCTGCGCGAACTCGCGAAAGTGCGCAAGCCGGTGCTGCTGAAGCGCGGAATTGCTGCGACCTTCGAAGAGTTACTGTTATCGGCCGAATATATTATGGCGGGTGGCAACTACGACGTGATTCTCTGCGAGCGCGGGATTCGAACGTTTGAAACCTATACGCGGAACACGATGGACATCTCGGCCATCCCTATCATTCACAAGCTGTCGCATTTGCCCATGACGGCGGATCCGTCGCATGGGACCGGACGTCGCGACAAAGTTGCGCCCATGGCCCGAGCGTCTGTGGCCGCGGGCGCTGATGCGCTGTTAATAGAAGTGCATAACGATCCGAATAAGGCGTGGTCAGACGGAGCCCAGTCGCTGTTTCCCGAACAATTTGCAAAGTTGATGGACGAGTTGAGGATGATTGCGCCGGCAGTGGGGCGAAGCATTGGTTAGTTGGGGAATCTTGTAATTGAGTAATTGAACATCTTTGGACGATGCGCCGGTTTCAATACAAAATTTCCCAATTATTCAATTTTCTTTTATGCCGATTCGGCAAATCACGATTATCGGGACCGGGCTGATTGGCGGCTCGCTGGGTCTTGCCCTCAAGAAAAAGAAATTTGCCGGACGCATCGTCGGGTGCGACCACGAGGGGACGCTGGAGCGTGCCCGCAGGCGAGGCGCCATTGATGACGGAACGGTGAATCCTGGGGACGCGGTGCATGGAAGCCAGATTGTAGTGCTGGCCACTCCGGTGCTCGCAATTGTTGATTTAATTGAGCGCGTGGGGCCGGGCCTTTCGGCGAAGGCGCTGCTCACTGACGTGGGGAGCACGAAGACCGCAGTCGTTGATCGCGCCATGAAGGTCTTTGGAAAGAATGCCGGAAAGCGTTTTCTAGCAGGACATCCAATGGCGGGGAAAGAGATGAGTGGCGTGGATTACGCGGATGCAGATTTATTTCACAAGGCGGTGTGGTTCCTCTCTCCTCTCCCCGGCCAAAATTTGAATGAAGGACTGTTCGCGGAGTTCGCGGAATGGATTGAAGCGATTGGATCTCGCATCGCAATGTTGCCTGCGGATGAGCACGATCGCTTATGTGCCTGGATCAGCCATGTTCCTCAGATGATTTCGACTGCACTGGCTGCGGCTCTAGTGGAGGAGTTCGGGGATGAAGCTCCGCTGCTTCCGGCGGGTGGGCGCGCACTGCAGGAAATGACGAGGATTTCGTCGAGTCCGTATTCGATGTGGCGCGATATTGCGATCAGCAACAAAGCAAATTTAGAAAAGGCGCTTTGGAAAGTGGAGCAGCGGCTGGCGCATATCCGGGAAAATCTGGCGACGCGGCAGTTGGCGAAGGAGTTTGAGCAGGCGCACGCGCTCAGAAAAGCTCCGGCGAAGAAGAGATAAGGCGATTTGTAATTGGATAATCTTGTAATTGAGTAATTGCGTAATTGAAGCCCGCTTTTGAACCCTGGTCTTCAATTTCCCAATTACAAAATTGCCAGATTACACAATTCATTTAGAATTCTCCCGCTATGAATAAAGTTGTGGCCAATGCGGATGAGGCGATCCGGGACGTGTTTGACGGCGCGTCAATCATGATCGGCGGGTTTGGTCTGTGCGGTATGCCGGAGAACCTGATTCGAGCGCTGGTGCGCAAGGGAACAAAGAATCTGCGGACCATCAGCAACAACGTGGGTGTGGATGGCGTGGGCAACGGGTTGCTGCTCGCGGCTGGCCAGATTGTGCATCACATTGGAACGTATGTGGGCGAGAACCGTTTGCTCGAAGAGATGGTATTGAAGGGCACGATTAAGCTGGATCTAGTGCCGCAGGGAACGTTTTCCGAACGGATTCGTGCCGGCGGCGCGGGAATTCCGGCGTTTTTTACTCCGACCGGCGTGGGAACGATCGTCGCCGAGGGGAAAGAGACGCGTGAGTTCGATGGGCGACTTTATGTGATGGAGCGTGGACTGACGGCGGACTTCGCGTTTGTGAAGGCTTGGAAAGGCGACCGCGAGGGGAATCTGATCTATCGGAAGACGGCTCGGAATTTTAATCCCATGATGGCAAGCGCGGCGAAGATCACGATTGCGGAAGTTGAGCATCTGGTGGATGTCGGCGAGTTGGATGGGGATGCGGTGCATACGCCCTCGATTTATGTGAAACGCATTTTTCGGGGGGAGTTGTATGAGCGGAGGATTGAGCGAAGGACGGTGAGGAAAGGCTAGAGATTACGGAGAGAACTCCTTGCGACGTTCGGGATGAGTGCAGGCGGGCGCGGGGTCCTTCGACTGCGGTTTTGCTCCGCTCATCGCGAAGCAAAATCCTCGCTCAGGATGACAGATTTGATAGATAGCGATTGACGACGGAAGACCAACGACCGAAGACCAACGACCAACAACACGAGCTGCCTATGACTAAGCCTGCCAAAGACGTCGACAAACGCGAGCGCATCGTGAAGCGGATTGCGCGTGAGTTGCGCGATGGGTTCTATGTGAACCTGGGCATTGGGATGCCGACGCTGATTGAGAATCATGTGCCCGCGGGCATGGAGGTCACGCTGCAGTCTGAGAACGGAATGCTGGGGATCGGGC
>QIAK01000348.1:3563-5798 GCA_003225515.1 Acidobacteriota bacterium
TGAGTGAGATGCCGGGCACTTCATATTTCTCCAGCGCAGATTCGTTCGCAATGATTCGCGGCGGCCATATTGATTTGAGCGTGCTGGGGGCAATGGAAGTGGATGAGACTGGAAGCCTGGCGAATTGGATGATCCCGGGAAAGATGGTGAAGGGAATGGGCGGCGCGATGGATCTCGTCGCGGGCGCGCGGCGCGTGGTGGTAGCGATGGAGCATACGACCCGCGAAGGCGCTCCGAAAATTCTGAGGAAATGCACGTTGCCCCTCACCGGAGTGCGCGTGGTGGATACGATTGCTACAGAGATGGCGTACATCCGCGTGACACGGGACGGGCTGGTGCTGGAAGAAATTGCGCCGGGACTGACGGCCGAAGATGTGCAGCGCGCCACCGAGGCGCGGCTGATTGTGAGTCCGACGTTGAAGGTGATGGAAATTTAGGGCAGCGCGAGCTCTCTCTCTTTTGGTGTGGAAAGATTCTCTTCCTTAATCAGGCGCTCAATCTCAGCGATCCGGTCTTTCAGATTTTTCTCGGCCTCGCTTTGCGTGTGGGTCATCTGCGGTGGAAGTGAAAAGCGCTCACCACACGAGGACACAGAGGGCACAGAGGAAAGCAGGGTTGAACCAGAACCAAGGTCCCTCGCTGCGCTCGGGATGACAACCAGACAATTTTAGGCGACGGCGATGCGGCGGATCAGGTCTTCCTGTTCCTGCTTGCTTTCGGCGCCGATGGTGAAGGCGTCGAGCAGGCCCAGTGAAAGCGCATACTTGATGGCTTCATCCTGGCGATTTCGCAACGCGCCTTGGCCGAGAATCTTCATTCCCACGATCGCCTTTCCGGCAGTCTTCATCTCTTTGAGAACACCGACCACAGTTGCCGGATCGGCGTCCATGTAAGCGCCGACAGGATTGATGCGGGCGAGGTCGATTTCCACCCACGGTGATTTGGCCGCGGCGCGCAGGGCCTCAATTGAGTGACAAGAGCAGCCATGCGTGCGCACAATTCCTTTCTGTTTCGCTTCCGAGAGCACGTCCATTGCACCACGGAAACGGTCGGTCCAGTCGGCCTCGGTGACGCAGTGCATCAGGCAGATGTCCAGATAATCTGTCCCGAGTTCGCGCCGAAAGCGCTCCAGATCGGCACGCATGCCGGCGGCATCTCGCGCCCACGATTTGGTCAGCACGGTAACTTTGTCGCGCTGCACGTTCTTGAGCGCTTCGGCAACATGGGGATGACTTCCATATGAATCGGCGGCGTCGAAGAAGCGCAGGCCGTGATCGTAACCGTTGAGCAGAAGATCAGAGAGACCTTTGACGCCGAGAGCAGTCTGATGCGAGTGGCCTCCGGAACCGACGGTGCCGGTGCCCATAGCCAGACGGCTGGTCTTGATCCCGGTACCGCCGAGCGTGACCGTATCAGAGGCGGAGAATTTTGCGGGAAGGGTGGTGTTCGCAAGTCCCGTGAGTATGGCTTTGGAACTGAGCCAAGCGGCTCCTGCAGTGGTGGCGGAACGGATGAGGAATTCGCGGCGACGCATTGAGACCTCCGGAAATAACCGGCGCGTTTATAAGGCTACACCAAATGGACGCCCCAAGTTGAAAACAGTCAACCGCGACGATCGTTAGATGCGGAATGGGGCGGCCAGCAGGCGAAAGGGCAAAGTGATCGCCAGGAAAATGAGCTCAAGCACGCCATGAACGGCCACGCCCACAATTCGGAATGGAAGTAAGAGCAGCCACACCAAGGGGTATGCGACCAATGCAAGCAGGGCCAGCGGCCAGCATAGAACGAAGAGGATGCACCAGAGCAGAAAAGCGAACATGGCTGAGACCTCCCTGCTTTATAGTACGTTCCGGGCCGGAGAAATGTTCCGTGGTGCGGCTTCAAAAAAGCCGGGGTGCGGGCGGGACAGCGGCTGTCTCCACATAATCTCGCTTACTCGAACTGCTTGCGGAACGCGGCTAGTTGTTGCTGGATTTCGGCGAGTTCCTGGCGTAGGGCGCTCACTTCATCTTCGAGCTTCGTAAGGCGCTCGGAGGCTGAGGCGCTGCCGGCGGTCGCGGGCGAGGGCGCCCGCGCGACACTTGCGCTTTCTCCCGAATCAGACATGGGAGGTTCGCCCGAGAACAAGTGCGTGTAGCGCGATTCTTTGGTGCCGGGCTGGCGCGGGAGCACTCGGGCTAACGGCGGCTCGCGCTGCGCAAGACGGTCGAGCGTAGAAATGACATCGTCGAGCGC
>QIAK01000348.1:5834-6216 GCA_003225515.1 Acidobacteriota bacterium
CGCGCCGGTCGAAGTTAAATACTTCCTGCAGGCGATGTTCGAACTTAGTGACGCGGCTGTCGGCGCCGCTGGCCGGACCGGCCATCCGCTTTTCCTGCAGCGTGGCGAGAGCGTCGCGGACTGCGGTTTCATCCAGCGTCATCACCGGGTCGCGATTGTTTTTCTGATTACAGGCGTTGACCAGGGCGTTGAGGGAGAGCGGATAATAGTCGGGCGTGGTGATGTCTTTTTCGATCAGGGAGCCGAGGACGCGAGTTTCGATTTCGGTGAGAAGCATAGGGGTTAGTGATAGAGCGCGGATGGTCGTCAGTCGTCAGTCGTCGGTCGTTGGCTTAACTTTTCAGTAACGGCGGAGACTAACGACCAACGACCGACGACAGCT
>QIAK01000349.1:0-1867 GCA_003225515.1 Acidobacteriota bacterium
CAATCTCATCGTTGGCGGGGCAGTCCTTCTTCTGCTCGCGACGAGTATGTTCTTGCTGGTGATTGCGACCCAGCGTGTACGTGCTGTAGCTGCCTTACAAATGGATTTCGTGGCATCGATTTCTCATGAGCTACGGACTCCTTTGGCAGCGATGCTTTCAGCTGGACAGAACATTGCGGATGGCTATGCACCCGATCTGCGAAGATATGGATCGATCGTCACGAATCAGTCCCGTCAGTTGATGGATCTTGTAGATCAGATTCTGTTATTTGCAGCCATGAAAGACGGGAAGAAAGAGTACGTCATAGAACCCTTCGATGTTGAAGGCATTCTAAAAACCCTTCAAAAAACGACCTTGCCACTCCTTGAACAACAGGGATTCACGGTGGAAGTTGAAGTCCCGAAGGAACTTCCGGCGGCTTTAGGCGATAACAAAGGCGTGCTTCGCTGCATGCGGAACTTGCTGGAGAACGCTGCTAAGTACAGCGGCGATCAGCGATGGATTGGCATCCGAGTGGAAGTTCATGAGCTCGCGAAGCGGGAAAGAGAACTTGCGATCAGTATTGCGGATCACGGAATTGGGGTTGATCCTGACGACTTAGAACACATCTTTGATCCTTTCTATCGTGGTGCGCGTGTCGTGGCTGCGCAAATTCACGGTAGTGGTCTGGGACTCGCGGTTGTACGCCAGATCATGAACGCCATCGGGGGCAAATTATCGGTGAAAAGCGAACAGGGGAAAGGGAGTGTCTTCACGTTGCATCTAAGAGTCACAGGCAAAGCGCAATCAACTACTCGGCAAAACGCAGCGGAGGCAATAGCATCGACATGAAGGAAAAGATTTTACTCGTGGAAGATGATGAAAATCTTATTACAACCTTGGGCGACCGTCTGCGCGGTGAAAGATACATGGTCGACCTTGCCAAGGATGCCGAAGAGGGCATGGAGAAGATCAATGAATCGCCATTTGATCTGTTCATTATTGATGTCATGTTGCCCTACCGAAGCGGATTTGACCTTTGCCGAGACATCCGGCAATCGGGTTTGGCGACGCCCATCCTCTTTCTAACGGCTCGCAGCAGCCTGATGGACAAAGTGGTTGGGCTCAAACTCGGCGGCGACGACTATTTGACGAAGCCGTTTGAAGCGGACGAGTTAACAGTCCGCATTGAAGCTCTGTTGCGGCGCAAACCGCTGCAGACAGGAGCCCGAGTGCATCAACAAGGATCTCTGCGTGTGGACGTGCCTCGACAAGAGGTAACCCGTGATGGCAAAGTCGTGTACCTCTCGGGCCAGGAGTTCGGCCTGCTGCATTACCTTATGGAGCGGCCTGGCCAAACGGTGTCACGAGCGGAACTCTTACGGTCAGTGTGGGGTTACAACGAGAGTACGTATAGTCGCACGGTAGATGTACACATCTTCTCTCTCCGCCAAAAGCTGGAAGATAATCCCAGTCGACCGGTCCTTATCACTACCGTCCAGGGACACGGGTATAAATTCAAAGCATAAGGTTAGTCGCTATTGGCCGACCTGATTACCCGCGCCACTTCTGATCATCCCCACGTTGGTTCGCCGCATAGCTGCTGCTCATAATTTCCGTCATCAGTTACATCTTGCTCGAATCCCAGAAGTTCAGGCACAGTCTTTCATGCTGATGATTGTTAACGGTGTAATGTAAGTTGTTAAGAGTTAACAACAAGCTGCGTCGCGTGGTGCTCGATCAAAGTGAAGCTTAGTAAGTGTATGTATATGTAAGACATGCTCGCCTATATCATCGTGTGGCGACACACGTACTGCAGTAAGTATGACAGTGTAACCACAGATAGATGTTAATGAGATCAAATCTTGTATAACGCGCCGCGTAATT
>QIAK01000349.1:1899-4661 GCA_003225515.1 Acidobacteriota bacterium
TACGCTCACCTCACTTCGCGTTCGGGAAGACGGAGAAATGATCCGCTACCCGTCGCAGAGAACGAGTGAGGCCAATGACGATTCGTCCCTACAGTCACATCACTTCCAAGCAGGCGCGCAGACACCTTGCGGTGGGATATCCGGAGCTGTCGATCGAATGTCCGCAGTGCCATTCGTCTGCCGGGCGTAGGTGCTTCATGGGCCCGGGCTATATGGGAATCACGCATCGCGTTCGGCGAGCTCTCTATCAAGAGCTCCGCAGTCGCAGTTTGGCTACATCCTCTATCGCGTAAGACCTAGTACCCTCCCCCCAGCGTATCGATCCGAATGATCGAAGTACGTCAGCTTTCCAGGAAACTTTAAAAGACCATTGTCAGCGCCGCCTCTGGCGGAGAAGACGTGAGGACGTATGGTGAATAGGAAAATCAGCCGGACTTGCTTCGTCATAGCATTGATGTCTTTTGCGAGCTTGACGGCAAGTGCTCAATCGTTTCAGGTGCAGTGTCCCACTACCACGATCACCCATCCTAATGCAGCCAATACGGAGCCGGCTTACGCCGGTCCAACGTATAGCGGAACCAACGGATACCCCTCAGCCCCCACGACTGTGAATGGCGCCATCAAATGCCAGCAGATCTCGGGTGGCGATGGTTACGCGACAATGGCAGACGGCACGCAGACCTATATGTTCTCGTTCGGACCTCTTTCTGGTCTGT
This sequence comes from Acidobacteriota bacterium, assembly GCA_003225515.1. GTDB lineage: Bacteria > Acidobacteriota > Terriglobia > Terriglobales > Acidobacteriaceae > Sulfotelmatobacter. Next base: position 2,616 of record QIAK01000349.1, read on the forward strand.
CGGATATCGCAAATGGGCTGCCGGGCACGCAGTTCCCGAGCGTGTTCAACAGCGAGTACTCGGGCACGCTGCAGCCGGGGGATCCCGCGACCACAGACCAAGCCAGCGCTGCCCCGTATATTCCGGGGAACGTAACTGGGCCGCTATCGTTTAGCTACAACGGCGCCATTGGCCAGATTCCCGACGCAGATTGCCTGGCGGATACCGCACCAGGCGGCTGTGCCTCCAGGATCGCGCCGAACGGTATCGATGGACACGTGGATCCTCGCCAGATCATGGACGTGGGTGTGATGAACGGCAATATTCCTGCGCCGCTGATGGCCATCGACGAAGACGACGAGTTCTTCCTCACCCTGAGCAATGTCGGGATGATCATGCGGCCCGACTTGTTCGAGCAGCACACGGTTCACTTCCACGGATATCCCAACGCTTCCTCCTTCTACGATGGTGTTCCTGACGCTTCGGTCGCCATCAACATCGGCGCCAGCTTTACCTACTACTACATGGCTCCCGATGCGGGGACCTACTTCTGGCATTGCCACATCACGCCTCCGGAACACTTGCAGATGGGCATGGTGGGTCAGCTCTATGTGCGGCCGCGACAGGACCGAGTTCCGTCCACCACCCACCTCTACGCAGCTTTGCAAGCGCAGCAGGACGACCTTCGCACCAAGTGCGATACAGCCGACGTGCTGTGCAGCAATCCTCTGCCATCCGGTGGCGACAACGGGAAATTAGGTGGACCGACCGTAGCCACCGGTGGAACGGGCGGATACGCGTACAACGATGGCGACGGGTCAACTTGGTACGACGTCGAGTATCCCATCCAGATTCACGGGTTCGATCCTAACTTCCATTTTGTTGGCATGACGTTCAACCCGGAAGCCTTCGCCGACATGAAAGACAAGTACTTCCTGCTGAATGGCCGCAGCTACCCGGATACAGTCACGCCGGGCCCCCTGGCGACCCAGACGACCGACGGCGCGATGCATTATTCACAGCCATTGAACTCGATCATCAACATCCCTGCGGGTGGAAAAGCCCTTCTCCGCATTTCTGACCTGGATGTCACCGAGTATCAGACCCTCGCTTCGCTGGGAATTCCGATGACGGTCGTTGGCTATAACGCCAAGCTGCTGCGGGACCAGGAGGGGAACAATATGTACTACAAAACGAACTCGATCACTCTGGCCGGCGGTGAGTCCCTGGACGTGATTCTGGACAGCACTGGAGTTCCAAAAGGTACCTATTACCTCTATACCCCCAATCTTGACCACCTGTCGAACGACGCCGAGAACTTCGGCGGACTGATGACCGAAGTCCGCGTTAACTAGGAGAGCAGCGATGAGGTCGAAGAACATGAAAAGCATGATGTGGAAGACACAGCTGGTCTTGGCGGTGACGGTGGCAGTGGCCCTCCTGGTTACGCCTTCGGCAAAAGCTGCGGCTCCCGGGATCACCGGCACAACTTTCAATTTGACCGCTCAGTCAGCGTTCATCAGCCAGCCCGATGGGCAAGCGGTCTACTCGTGGGGATACGGGTGCAGCAGCCCGCCGGAGTCCAGCAGCTATGCACCGGCCGCAATCTCAGGCGGGTTCTGCCACACAATGCAGATCCCGGGACCGACGCTGATCGTCACGGAAGGGCAAACTGTGAGCGTCACTTTAACCAATGGTCTGCCGACCTCGGCAGGCAACACGTCAATCCTGTTTCCTGGATTCAACGTCAAGGTGGGAGCGACGTTCGACGCAGGAACCGGCGCTTGCCTCACCGGTTGTGGTGTGTCCGGTCTGCTGACGGGAGAAGCGGCACCCGGCGGCAGTGTGACCTACACGTTCACAGCCTCAACACCCGGAACGCGCGCATATTACAGCGGAACTCAGGGCGACCTGCAGGTGGAGATGGGGCTCTACGGCGCCATCATCGTGCTCCCAGTCAGCGTGCCGGCAACTTGCACCGCTGGGCTGCCTCTGACGAATGCCGGGAACAATAAAACGGCACAAATGAACGCAGGCGAAAAGGACTTTCGTCTGGCCGCTGCTGCC
>QIAK01000349.1:4666-6888 GCA_003225515.1 Acidobacteriota bacterium
CAACGTGTTATGACCGCGAGTACCTGTTCCAGTTCTCGGAAATGGATCCGAATATCCACCGCCAGGCAGAAGAGCAGGTGACGGCGGCGGGCAAGTGCGTGGCGGGAGCGCCAGGCTGCAGCCTGAACGTCCCAACCGAGCCTTATCACCCCGCGTACTTCATGATCAACGGTCGCTCGATGCCCGACGACATGGACCCGAATTACGCCACGCAATATCCGCACCAGCCGTACAACGGCGACCCGCACATGCATCCCGGCGAAATAACTCTGTTGCGGATCATCGGGCAGGGGAGATGGCAACATCCGTTCCACGAGCACGGCAATCACGTGCGCATCCTGGCCCGCGACGGGAACCTCCTTTTGACTCCGAACCAGACACTTGCCGGACCGCTTCTCTTCACCACTACGACTACTCCAGGTCTGGCCATGGACGGTCTCTTCTACTGGACCGCCAAGGGCCTGAACTGGGATGCGTACGGACACAATCCAGCCTCGAGCGATCCATTGGCGAAGCTTACGTGTAGTCCCGACACGAACGGATACAACACCTCGGATCCGACAGCGATCAACTACTTTGAGTGGTGCCAGGACCATAACAAGCCGCTGGAGGCGCATCCATTTGGTGATGTAGCCGGCGCTGGTCCCGCGACCTTGCCCGATGCCAACCTTTTCACCAACGGCGCGTGGTATGGCGGCAGCCCGTACCTGGGCCCGAACGCAACCACCCGCGCGGTAGGTCCAACCGGAACAACTCCTCCATCCGGTACGATCGCCAACTCGCCAGGGGGCGAAGCTGGTTTCGCCTTCATGTGGCACTCGCACAATGAGCGCGAGATCACAACCAACAATATTTTCCCGGGTGGAATGCTGATGATGATGCTGGTCGATTCCCGGGAATTCGTCATTGACGAGACCAACTAACTGAGGAGAAGAGCAATGCAATCCCACTTCGGCAAAATGAACCTGAAGACTGTCTTCTGTATCACACTTGCTCTCCTCCTTGGAGCGGGGACGGCCCTCGCCCAGCAAGTCAACCTGACTGCGGGCGGAACCAGCCTCACTCTGCCCGACGGCTCGTCTGTCCCTATGTGGGGATACAGTTGCGATGCGACGCAACCAGCGGGTTCGACCGCCACTTGCGCGAAATTGAATCCCACTGCGACTGGCTGGTCGCCGGTGATCATCACCGTGCCGACAGGGACGGGTCTTACTATTCAGCTGACCAACAGTCTCACGTTCGCCGGGAACAACATTCCCACGTCGCTGACGATTGTGGGTCAATTAGGTGGCGGCCTCGGGGGATCAGCTACTGCAGTGCCGAGTCCGCAGCACATTTCTCAACCTTCCAGCTGGCCGGCCACGAATAGCGGCCCGCAATTCAATCCGCCGCCGCAGTTACCACGCGTACAGTCATTCTCGACGGAGGTCGTGGTAGGGACTCCGGCGTCGCTGACCTGGACGGCTCCTCGGCCCGGCACCTATTTGCTCGAATCCGGCACGCACCCTTCCATTCAGGGACCCATGGGTCTTTACGGCATCGTGGTGGTGACGGCTGCGCCGACTGCGGACGCATCAACGCCTCCCAATGAGGCGCCCGGCACGGCCTATCCTGGCGTGACCTACAATGCCGACCTCGCTCTGCTGCTCAGTGAAATCGACCCCGCGCAGAACCGGGCCGTGAATACTGCGGTGAACACCCCCGGATTCAAAGAAGCGGCTATCTACGCCATGAATCTGAAGGCAGGACCGGTAGTCTCGCTGAACCTCTACAACCCGGGCAGCGGGTACGGCGCAGCCCCCACCGTAAGCATCGCGGCGCCGCCTTGCGTTATCAACACCACGACCTGCGTTCAAGCGACGGCAATGGCAGACGTAGATCCCGCGTCCGGTCAGGTAACGGGATTAACGCTAACCAACGGAGGCAACGGTTATTCCTCTGACCCGGCGGTCACGATCACAGGAAACGCCAAGGCACAAGCTTCGCTGGCATTGGGAAATGCCATGGACGCTTGCTCGGATGGAGCCGCGGCCTGCTATCCGCCAGTAGTGAACTACTCGCCCCTCTATTACCTAGTCAATGGTCAAGCGTTCGACAAAACGAACGGTCAGAACTCACTGTTCACGGTTTCAGCTCCTGCTGGCGTCAACCCGGTTTCAGGCAACGTTCTGGTTCGGCTGGTGAACGCGGGCCTGCGCATGCACGTTCCCTCCATCGTGGGA
>QIAK01000350.1 GCA_003225515.1 Acidobacteriota bacterium
TCGCCGCCCTTCTCCTGCACCTTCGCCAACGCTTCATAGAAGATGCCTTCGGCGGTCGAGCGCTTGCCCTGCCACATCATCGAGTTAATAAACTTCGTCACCAGATCCGATTGATACACGGCATCGGCGGGGACGGTCCTCTTTGCGATATGTCCTTTACGAGGCATTCAGCTTTTAGCTCCTAGCTCTTAGCTTTTTAGCTTGAGCTTTGCCGGGTCCGCACTACGCTTACCCGAAATCTCTTCACTTCCTGGCCAATGACCAATGGCGAACGACCAACGACGGCCCCTTAACCCTTCTTCGGCCGCTTCGCTCCATATTTCGAGCGTCCCTGCATGCGGCCGGCTACGCCTACCGCATCCAGCGTTCCGCGAATCACGTGATAGCGCACGCCCGGCAGATCCTTCACACGGCCGCCGCGGATCAGCACAATCGAGTGCTCCTGCAGGTTGTGGCCGACACCGGGGATGTAAGTCGTCACCTCGATGCCGTTGGTCAGCCGCACACGTGCCACTTTCCGCAAAGCCGAATTCGGCTTCTTGGGCGTTTGCGTGTACACGCGAGTGCAAACTCCGCGCTTCTGGGGACATCCCTGCAAAGCAGGGCTGGCCGTTTTGTATCGAGGCCTCTTGCGACCTTGCGCCACCAACTGATTAAACGTAGGCACTCTTTGCCACTCCTTAGCCACGCACCAGCCTGCCAATTCGCGCAGGCGGCGCAGCTTAAATCCTGCTTCAATCTTGTGCTAGACGTGCATCCGTAGGCATGGCCGGCTCATGTTTGTTTAAAACAAGCCAACCATTACTTCTCACCGCGCAGCCTCGTTACTGCCAGCTCACGTCAGAGAGATTCTGGATTCCCTTAGACTTTTTCGCTGCCGACGGTGGCGCCCGGCCAAACTCCGGGGGCACTCCGTTTCGTCAGCCTTGCCCTGCATATCCTTCCACAATAGGGCGGAAGGCACCGCAGGAACGTTTCAGCGAGGAATGTCTCCGAACCTGTTGTTCATTCGGAAACGCATTTCTCTACAGCTCCGCTGCAAGTTTTCTGCACGTCTCCGCACAAAAACCTACAGCACACAGCAAGCCTGGATGTACTCGCGGAACCAAACTACTATAACAAGTCGCTGCAAACATCGTCAACCCGTGTTTTTGCATCCCACCGAAGAATGTTCTGGAGTCGATTGCGAAGCTCTCGAAATCGCGCCACGCTTGCCGATTCCGTCTCTAAGCTCTACACTACACGTTTTCCAATTCATTCCATGGAATCCCGTGGAATTTTCTCGCAGACTGGCAACGGTGCATAAACACTGGGCCAAAGACTAAGCAGAACGAGGGGTGCATGCGTAGGTTGCGTTCGAGCGCTTTGCCGTTGGCGATTGCCGTCCTATCTCTATGGAGCTTCAGCGGATGCGGCGGTAGCGCTAAGCGAGGCGCTCCGCTTTTTCCCGCAAGAGTCAACCTCAGTCCCGGAGCCGAGATTTCTCTCGTGCTCGGCGCAACCGTCAACTTCACCGCCTCGGCATCCTCCGGCAGTACGAACCTTTCCACGCCGATTACGTTCGCGTCCAGCGATACATCGATTTTGACTTTGGCGCCCAACGGTGTGGCGTGCGCCGGCCACTGGGACCTTGCCTTTACCACTTGTACCCCTGGAGCCACCGGCCCAGTCAAAGTCACAGCCACAGCTCTCGGCGCGACCAGCGTTCCTACTTACGTATTCGTGCATTCGCCAATCGACAGCATCAGTGTCACGGGAGTCGTTCTTGACGGCGTACCCGTCCAGGAACCCTGCCAGTCACAAAGCCAATCGATGACTGTGGAAGCCCACGCTTTCAGCCAGGGTGTTGACATTACCGCAGCGGTAGGTCCCTTTACTTTTTCATCGAGCAATTCCAGCGTAGTAAATCTGAGCCCAGTGGTCGATTCTTTCTACAATTTCCCTACCAATCACGCTACGGCCACGGCTCTTGTTCCCGGCATCACTCGGATTATTGCTTCGGCGGGCGGCGTGTCGAGTTCGACGTTTCAACAACCGCAATACCAGAATTCCCTGGGAGCAACGTCTCCGGCCCTGGACTTCTATGAGACCTGCCCGATCCAGAGTATCAGCCTGGAACTCGGTGCCACGGGATCGCAGCAGAGTGGCCAAACCAGCTTCGTTGCCGCCAAAGGAAGCACACAGAATGCTACGGCCGTCTTGACCGATGTGATGGGAAACAGTTCTTTGCCAAACACGAATGGGGACATCGTCCTCAGTAAGATTCCCCTCACCTGGAGTTCATCCCAGCCGGGAGTCCTGTCGGCCAGTGCGGGATGCCTGGAAGCATGCTCGCTTGCGACTCCATTGCCGGGCTCTGGATCGGTGACTGCCTCATGCTCCCCTCCGACCTGTAACATCGGCTTTCCCCTGGTTCCGGCATCACTCTCCACCTCCGCGGCGCTCGACGCCTGCACGCAGTTCTTTCATGCCCAGTACCCTAAACTCATTGATTGTCGGCAGCTCATCCCGGCTCCGGTCTACGCGGATACGGCGATCTCCGGAATACTTACAGGTACTACTGGCGCCGCCTCTGTTCTCGCGACCAGCACGGGATGTGCCCACGAACCGCCAGCGGCATGCAGCGCCGCGGTTTACGACCTCTCGACCGCCAAAGCTTCGGCGGGCCCGGCGAATCCGTTCCCCACGCCGCCCAATTCCATTTTGTTTGATCCCACCGGCGCCAAGGCATACGTGGGAAGCGATTTCGGAGCTCAGTTGTTGAACCCTGGGAATTTAGGATCGAGCAGTTCCGCCTTCACGTCAATAAGCACCGTGACTGGAAAAGTGCTCGCCACATCC
>QIAK01000351.1 GCA_003225515.1 Acidobacteriota bacterium
GCCGCTGAGGAACCTGCTGTTGTCGCCACCCTCACTTCTTCTTCCCCGCAAATACTTCTTTTCCACCGACGAGACCACCACATGATTCGGATCCACCATCTCGTTCAAATGCAAGCGCGCCACCTTCGAGAGCAGCTCATACGCATACATTTCCGACAATCCGCGGAGCATGCCTTTCCAATGGGAAAGACATGCGAAGTGGAGGGACCTGCTGTTCGCCGGGTGTGACACAAACTCACCTACCACGATCACGCCCCATGCCCCCGCAGCACCAACCCAACCACCGCAGCCACCGCAATCAAAGCCGGCTCTGGAACCTTCCACTTCAACAGCACTAGCAAAGTAATAATCGCAATTGCCGCCGTGGGCCAATCGTAAATCGATCTCCGCGCCAGCACGATCACCGATCCCGCAATCGCTCCCGTAGCTGCCGCCGTCACGCCGCGTACGAACGCATTCAGCTGGGGATTCTTCGCCCACTTTTTATACGACGGCGCTAGCAGGACCACCACCGCATACACCGGAAGAAAAACTCCCAGCGCCGCCGCGCTCGCCCCCGTCACCCCAGCCACAACATATCCAATGAACGCCACCGTAATCACGACCGGTCCCGGCGTGATCATGGCCACCGCCACCGCGTCGACGAACTGACGATCGTTGAGCCAATGATGTCCCTGCACCACGCCGCCGTAAAGAAACGGCACAATCGCCAGCCCGCTGCCAAATACAAACATCCCAGCCTTGGCAAAGAACAAGAAAATCGTGAGCGCTGATCCAGCACCGAGAAGACCAGGAACCGGAAGAGCAGCAGCAGGAAGACCGGCTCCAATCCAAGGAATGGCCACGCTCGCCGCCACCGGCGCGTGCTTCGGAAATGCTTCCACAGCTAGAGTCGTGAGACCTCCAGCGATGACCAGCCAGATGATCTCTCGCGACGTCCAGGCCGTGGAAAACGCCAGCAGCAGAAATATTCCCCACAACAAAGGCTCTTTGCGCAGCGTGAGTTTGGTCAGCTTGAACGCCGAGCGCGCGATGATCCCAATCACCGCCGCGCCGACGCCATAAAAAACAGCCTGCATCCAGTTCAGCCCGCCGAACCGCATATAAGCTGCCGATAGCGCCAGCACCATCACAAACGATGGCAGCACGAACGCCACACCTACCAGCGTTGCACCCAGCACTCCCGCCCGCACATAACCTAGATACATTGCCAACTGCGCCGCCAGCGGACCCGGCGCGAGTTGCGCCAGGGCAAGCCCTTCTACGTAGTCCTCGCGCGAAATCCATCCGCGCGCATCCACTAAATCCTGCTGCATGCGTCCGGCCAGAGCGATTGGCCCGCCGAACCCCACCGTTCCCAGCCACAAAAAATATCCCGTGAACCGGCTCAGAGAAACGGTCGAGGTATTTGGCTCCCGCAGCTTTGGCTCCGCAGTCTCAGTCGCCATACGCTCCTCTCTGCCTGATAGATCTTAAATAGGGAAATCTCAAACGTGATGATCTTAAATATCCCGCCCGCGAATAGTGTGCCCCAGGTCTCGCCGAAGTTGTGAGAATGAGGAGGGATTACGGCGCGGCCCGCTCACTTCTTCGAATTCGTTAAATCCACCGCGGCACGCAGACCCTTCGCCAGTTTCGCCGCATCATCATTCGCCCAGAAATGCATGAAGAATAGCCGCGGCTCCTCCATCAGCATATGGCTATGCAGCGCCGTCACCTCAATGCCGTTGTCCCGCAAAGCCTTCATCACCGGATTTACTTCTTTACCCAGCAGAACAAAATCGCCCGTGATGGCCGCCTTCCCGCCGCCGGTCGGCTGAAAATTAATGGCCGTTCCTACTCCCATCGTAGGAGGGATCGTCATCCCTTCGTCCGTGATGGTCTCCGCGCGTGGAATCCCGAATTGCAAAATCCCGCCATTCACTTTTCCGCTTCGCCCCAACGCACCTTCAATCGCTTTCTGATCAATGCCCAGCGGCTCCTGAGCCGCCGCAGCGCCCGCCGCATCCGGACCCGGCGTCTTCGTCAGCGCGATTGCCTCATGGATCGCATGCGCCATCTTCACCGCATCTCCATCGCCGGAGATGTGCATATACATCACGTGCGGAGCCTCGCCCATCAAATGATTATGTATCGCAGTGATTTCGATCCCGCCTTCTTGCAGCTTGCGCATTACCGGCTCGAGCTCTTCTTCCGTGAGTACCAGGTCTCCCATGGCCATCGCCGATTGTCCGCCGCGCATGAAGGCGACCCATGATCCCAAGGCTAATCCCGCTTTGATTGAGACGCCGTCCAGGGTCACGTGCAAATCTTTCCGCGGCATGCCAAATCGGATCACGTCTCCCGGCTGCATCTGCCCCGGACGTCCCATCGCCTCTTCAACGGCTTTCCAATCCGACGACGCTTGCGCGCGCAAGCCTGCTGCACACCCCGCTACGAAAACCAGCAGCACGGCAATCGCGCCCGCCCGATTCGTGTTCGATCGAATGAGTTTCTGAAATCCCGTCATAATCTTTTCCCTTTCCTCAGCGCAATGAATACTTGGATCCTTCGATGTGTAATGTAGAGACAGTCGCTTTCGGCTGTCCTTGGGTCGCAGACCCAATGCTTTTGATTCATTTGAGTGCTGCCGAGGCACCCTCAATCGCGATAATTATAAAGTCCATGCCGCAACGCAGCAGATTTAGGAGCGGACTCTTTTCTGCCGATTGTAGTACCGGTGAAACTTGGCGCGGTTCCCACATCGCGTCATATCGCACCAGCGGCGGCGGTGACTCTTGCTCGTGTCCAGGAAGAACCACTCGCAGCTT
>QIAK01000352.1 GCA_003225515.1 Acidobacteriota bacterium
GTGGGAAAGGAGGCGCTGGGCGAGGGAGTGCACGGGAACATGGTACAGCAGGAAAAGGCTTACACTCCCGCGCTCTTCTCCGCGATCAGCTTTCGAATCTTCTCCACAAACTCCGCGGCTGGCATGTCTTCCGTCTTCTCTTTCCCGCGCGAGCGCACGTTAACCTTGCCCGCCTCCGCCTCTTTGTCTCCAACGACGAGCAGGAAGGGAACTTTCTGCATGGCGTGCTCGCGAATCTTCGCGTTCATTTTTTCGTTGCGGGCATCGACTTCAACGCGTACGCCAATCGATTTCAGCTGTGCAGCAACTTTATTCGCGTACTCCGCGTGGCGTTCGCTGATGGGAATCATCGCCACCTGCACTGGCGACAGCCAAACTGGGAACGCGCCCGCGTAGTGCTCGATCAGCACGCCAAAGAAACGCTCGACCGAGCCAAAGAGCGCGCGATGCACCATCACCGGCTGCTTGCGCGATCCATCTTCGGCGACGTATTCCAGACCGAAGCGCTGCGGCAGATTAAAGTCGACCTGCACCGTAGAGAGCTGCCACAATCGTCCAATCGCGTCCACCAGCTTGATATCGATCTTCGGACCATAAAATGCCGCTTCGCCGGGGATGGTCTTGTACTCGACATTCTTCCGCTTCAGCACATTTTCCAGCGACTGGATGGCGTGGAGCCATTGCTCCTCACTGCCCACAAAATTCTTGCGGTCGTCCGGATTCCAGGTGGAAAGTTCGATCTGGTATTTCTCGAATCCAAAATCATGCAGCACATCCAGGGCAAAATCGAGACAGCCCGTGATCTCGCCCTCAACCTGTTCGGGCGTGCAAAAAATGTGCGAGTCATCTTGCGTAAATCCGCGGACGCGCAGCAGGCCGTGCATCACGCCCGAACGCTCGTAGCGATAAACCGTGCCCAGTTCGCCCAGTCGCACCGGGAGATCGCGGTACGACTTCAGCGAATCTTTGTAGATGAGAATGTGCCCCGGGCAGTTCATAGGCTTGAGGCGATATTCGGCGTCGTCGAGTTCCATGGCGTCGAACATGTTTTGCGAGTAGTAGCCTTCATGGCCGGAAGTGAAGAACAACTGCCGCCGCGCCACATGCGGCGTGTAGACCAGCGAATAACCGCGCTTGAGATATTCCGCGCGCATCCAGTCTTCCATCTCTTTACGAATGATGCCGCCCTTGGGATGCCAGAAAATCAGTCCCGGCCCGGCCAGCTCCTGAATCGAAAACAGATCAAGCTGCTGCCCGATCACGCGATGGTCGCGCTTCTTGGTCTCTTCGATGTGCTTCAGATATTCGTCGAGATCTTTCCTGGAGAAGAACGACGTTCCGTAAATGCGTTGCAGTTGCGGATTCTTCTCGTCCCCGAGCCAGTACGCGCCGGCAATGTTGAACAGCTTGAAAGCCTTGATTTTTCCCGTCGAGGGAATATGCGGGCCGCGGCAGAAATCGGTGAACTTTCCCGTGCGATAGATGGAAATCTTTTCATCGGGCTTGGTGAATTGCTCGATGAAATGGCACTTCATGAAGTCGCCTTCTTTTTTGAACTCCGCCAGTCCCTGCTCGCGGGGCAGAAATTCGCGCGCATAGGGAAGATTCTGCTGCACCAGTTCCTGCATCTTCTTTTCAATCTTCTCGAGATCTTCGGGCGTAAACGGCGTCGGCCGGTAAAAGTCGTAGAAGAAACCGGTTTCCGTGGCCGGGCCGTGGCCGAGTTTGGTCTCGGGAAATAATTCGAGCACGGCAGCTGCCAGCAGGTGCGCGGACGAATGCCGAAAAACTTCCAGCGCCTCAGGATCTTTTTCCGTGAGCAGGCGCAGGTCGGTATCTTTCTCCAGAGGCCGGGTGAGGTCGATGAGGTCGCCGTTAGTTTTCGCCGCGAGCGCCGCATCCGCGAGCCGCGGACTGATGGACTTCGCGATGTCGAGCGCGGT
>QIAK01000639.1:0-459 GCA_003225515.1 Acidobacteriota bacterium
ATTCCGAGCGACAGGCCCAAATAACGCATGGTAAGGCCGAAGGTTAGTCCGCCAACTCCCCAAAGGAGACCGAAGAAGAACGCCCAGAAAATAGCACTTGAAGGCGCTTGATGAAGAACCGGGAGCAGATCCTTTGTCATTACAACGGCGAGAATCCAGGGTGCGATGATCCAACTGAAGAAGCCTCCCGCGAGCCAGAAGACTTCCCATGCCCAGCGCTTCACGCCGCGGTAAGGGACATAAAAACTGCCGGACGCAAGTCCTCCGAGCCAGTGATAAAGAACGCCAATCGCCGGATTCGCTGCCATTCCGATCTCGGTCCTTTAGTCCAGGTGAAATACTTCTTCAAGCGGCTGCATGGCGCGATCCGGAAGCAGACCGGCAGGCTGCACGAAGAAGTCGGCCATCTCGCGCTGCCAGCGCTCGTTCACTTCCCGTTTAGCCATAGCGCCTCGTGCT
>QIAK01000639.1:612-1142 GCA_003225515.1 Acidobacteriota bacterium
ACCTGGAGAGCAAAACAAATACGTTGCATGGTCATTTCATTTAGGGCGTGTCATCTCAACATCGAGTGTGATTTGAATTTCGTCGCCGACAGGTCCCAGCAGGTAATTCAGACCGAAATCACTGCGCTTAATCGTGGTAGTCGCATTCACGCCCATGCGCATGCCCTTTCCCATCGGATCGGAAATTGGTTGAGAGGACGAATCGACATCAAGGACGACCTGCTTAGTGACTCCGTGGATGGTCAGGTCGCCTGTGACTTTCAATTTCCCAGTGCCGGCGGATTCCGCCCTCGTCGACTTGAAGGTAATGGCTGGGTACTTTTGCACGTCGAGGAAATGTGGGCTACGCAAATCGTTGTCCCGCATTTGGACGCGCGTATTTACGCTACTGGTATCGATGGTGGCGTCAATCGAGGTCTTCGAGGGATCTGCCGGATCGTAATTTACCGTGCCTGTCGTCTTTTCAAAGACGCCGCGCACAGTTGAAATTCCCAAATGTCGAACAGAGAATTGGGAAGCTGTGTGGTTCG
>QIAK01000639.1:1235-1815 GCA_003225515.1 Acidobacteriota bacterium
TTTATTTTCTAAACTGTTTCGTCAGCGCAGGAACGCTTCCGGCAATCCGCCATCAACCGGTATCGCATGTCCGCTAGTCTTGGAGCTCTGGTCGCCTAACAGCCAAACAATCGCGTTTGCACAGTCCTGCGGCAGGATCGGCCTTTTTGTAAGAGTCCTCTGCGCGTAGAAATCCGCCAGCTTGTTGCGAAGCTCGTCCGCGCTGCCGTTTTCCGAAAAGCTGATCTTATATTTCTGGAGCGATTGGATGACTCGATCGCGAGGAAACATCGTCGAGCCTGCAACCACCGTAGCCGGGGCGATTCCATTGACACGAACATATGGAGCCAGTTTGATCGCCAGTTCGCGGATGAGGTGATTCAGCGCGGCTTTGCTCGTGTCATATGCTTCGCTTCCTTTCTTTGGGACAACGGCATTGGCCGAGCCGGTGAGCACCATCGAGCACGGAAGATTTTGGTCCTGAAAGACCCACTCGGCCGCACGAGCAAGCAGATAATTGCCTACTACGTTAACCAAAAAAGTATTCGTCCATTGGGCCTCGGAAAGTTCGCCGTCAGGACCGGGCACTGCATAGATTGCG
>QIAK01000639.1:1886-2418 GCA_003225515.1 Acidobacteriota bacterium
TTTGTGTGTAGCACCTGTTCCGAAGGCGCACCGGCCTCGGCAGCTGCCTTTGCCGCTCCACTTTCATCGAAATCGGCGACCGTGACGTGCGCGCCCTTTTTTGCCAGCAACAGAGCGACTTCTTTCCCGATCCCGCTCGCACCGCCGACCACCATCACGACCTTGCGGCTGAACTCGGCCTCAGGTGGCATGCGCTGTAATTTCGCTTCTTCGAGCGCCCAATACTCTATGCGAAACGCCTCGGATCGGGGCAGAGCCACGTAGTTGTGGAATTGGGTGAACTCCTTCGACTGCTCGTGAGTCTTTGCCTGAGGCAAAGGATCGTGGGCGCTGCCATCTTCGAGGGCATTGGCGCCAGCCATCACGTGAACGGCATTGATGAAGAATTCGGTGGTGATTCGCGCTTCTTTCTTGTTCTTTCCGAAGCCAAACAGTCCGAGACCAGGAATGATCACGACCGACGGATTGGTATCACGCAGTTTCGGCGAGTCTGTGGTCGCATAGGCGTCGTAGTAATTCTTGTATTCCCGTC
>QIAK01000236.1:0-15220 GCA_003225515.1 Acidobacteriota bacterium
CGAGCAGTGGAAACGGGGATGCCAGTTGCTGTGCAAAGTGATGAACCCGGAAGTAGGCTCCGTCCATTCCTAGTCGCTCGGCCTCCATGGCGAGGTCAATGGATTGCAGAAGCACATCAGCGGCGGACCGTGCTTGTGATTGCGGTGAAGGTGTCCAGTGGCCGAATGAGAGAAAACCAATTTTCTTCATGCAATATTAGTGTGACATACCTTGGATATGGCCGTGCGCCCGCCTCTCCACGTCGCTTCGCGCTAGCTGATCCCAGGCTCTGACTGATTGATCATGAAGGTAGACATCTGATTGAAGAATTTCCAAAAAACTTCTTCGGCGTTCCAGTTGTCGCAACGCTAACAGCAACATACGTGGCAGGTCCCAGAATCAGTAACTTACGTGTTCTCAATACTCTGCTGAATGGTTCGGCACCGACTACCTCCAGTAAATAATTTCTCTGGTACACTGGCGCGCATGAGCGCGAGTAATCGTAGACAATTCATTGGACAGTGCGCCAGCTTGGCGGCAGCGGCGTGGCTGTTGCCGGAGCTTGCTCGGGCGGCGGGTAGTTCTGAACCGTCGGTGCAGTTCCCCACTAACCCTAGAGATCGAATTGCCGTGGCGGCGTATCCGTTTCGCGAATTCATCGTGGGATGGAAAGGTTGGGACGGAAAGACTCCCAGCACGGTGCCCGCGGCACAGCAGATGGAATTGAAGGACTTTGCGGCACACGTAGCGGAGAAGTTCAACGTGCACAAGATTGAGCCGTGGAGCCCGATTTTTCCTTCGACCGATCCGAAATATCTCGAGCGATTTCGGGCTGCGGTGGAGAAAGCTCATTCTGCCGTTGTGGACATCGCCGTGGATGGTGGCTACAGCCAATATGCGATGGACGCAGCCGTGCGCGAAAAGGCCGTCACCGCCAGCAACCGATGGATTGATGTAGGAGCGGCTCTCGGCTCGCCCAGCATTCGGACGCATATTGATGGAGCGAAGGACTCAAAGCCCGATGTAGGCCGCACGGCAGACACTCTGGCGCGCGTTGCTGAATATGCCGCGAAAAAGAATGTCGTCGTGCATCTTGAGAATGACGATGCGGTGAGCGAGGATCCATTTTTTATCGTGCAGGTGATCGAGAAGGTGAACAGCCCGTGGCTGCGCGCTTTGCCGGATTTCGGAAACTCGCTCAATACGCATGATGACGACTACGCCTATCGCGGTGTCGATGCAATGTTTGCCCATGCCTATGGAATTTGCCATGTGAAGGATGGCGAGGTCGACGAGAAAGGCAAGGCTACGCATGTGGATCTGCCACGAACGTTCAACATTTTGAAAAAGCATGGCTACAAGGGATATTGTTCAATTGAGTTCGACGCGCCCGGGGACCCGTACAAGCCAACGGCGCGCCTGGTAGAGGAAACGGTGAAGTTCCTCTCGTAGAGGGAACCGCAGATTCCCAGTGTCGCTCGGAACAGCAATCGAATCTCGCGGACAATCTGATTCGGAGAACCTGATGGCAGGACAAGGTATTCAACGCCGGGAAGTGTTGCGAATATTGGGCACGGCGGCGGCAGCGGCGCAGTTTCCGGGCTTCAGCAAGTGGGGATTCGCCTGCGGACACATTGGCAACGCGGCCTTGCAGATCAAGCCTGCGACTTATAGTCCGCAATTCTTCACCACGGCGGAATACCCGATGGTGGAGCGACTGGCGGACATCATCATTCCCAATGACGGGACGCCTGGCGCGAAGGAAGCCGGGGTTGCGGAGTTTATTGACTTCATGGTGGCGAACGATCGTGAAACGCAGTATGCCTTCCGCATGGGCCTGGGATGGCTGAACGCGCACAGCGAGCAGACGAAGGGAAAGCGCTTCGTGGAGCTGACGCGGGAACAGCAGAATTCCCTGCTCGAGCCGCTGGGATTCAAAGACAAAGCGCGGGCGGGAGAAGAGACGGGGCAGCGATTTTTTCGCATGATGCGCGAGTACACGGTAACCGGCTTCTATACGAGCGAGATTGGATATAAGGCTCTGGATAATCCGGCGCTCAAGTTCTACTCGGAGTCGCCGGAATGTCCGCACAAGGGCGATCCGGAGCACCAGCATCTTCTGCCACAGTCTTGAGGACAGCTGATTCTTTCGGGGCCGCGGGCATCTTTCGAGACGAACGGCGCGGCTGCGCGCACTTTTAAAAACCAATGGCCAAGAAAATCTACGATGTGATTGTGATTGGAACAGGCGCGGGCGGCGGCATGGCGATTAAGACGCTGTGCGAAGCTGGACTGAAAGTCTGCGCGCTGAATGCTGGGCGCAGGCTCGATCCGGAAAAGGATTTTCGCTATCACCGCATGCCGTGGGATATGAAATTTCGCGGCCTCGACGATCCCAAGCGGCGTGGCGAATCCTACGGATACATGGATAACGAGTACACCAAAGCGGCCTGGGACCATGAGATTCCGTTTACCGTCGCGCCCGGTACGAAGTGGATGTGGCCGCGCTGCAATGCGGTCGGCGGGAAAACTAATTTCTGGGGACGCAGCTCAGCACGATTTGGCGAGATCGATTTGCGCGCGGCGTCACTGGATGGATATGACGTGGATTGGCCTCTCACCTATGAAGAGATCAGTCCGTTTTACACCCGGGTAGAGAACATGATCGGGGTCGCGAGTACAGTGCAGAACCGGCCCAGTAATCCCGATGGCTCGTACTTGCCGCCATTCAAGTTTCGCTGCCTGGACTTCATTCTCGAAGCGGCCTGCAATAAGGTGGGAATCCCCTACTTGCCGGACCGATGCGCCCAGTTGACGCAAGCTCACGAGGGGCATCCGGCATGCCATTACTGTGGCGAGTGCACGACTGGATGCGACGTAGGGGCATTTTTCTCCACGCCTTATTTTTTGTTGCCGAAGGCTGAAGCCACCAAGAATTTGGAGCTGCAGACGAACGCTCTGGCCAAGAATGTCCTGGTGGATGAAAGCGGGCGCGCGGCTGGGGTGGCGTACATCGACCGTCAGACCAGGCAAGAGGTCGAAGTATTCGGGCGTGCGGTGGTAGTGGCGGCATCGTGCATAGAATCAGCGCGCGTGATGCTGAATTCGAAGTCCAGGCAATGGCCTGACGGTATTGCGAATTCCAGCGGGCAGCTGGGGCGAAATCTTTGCGATCATCTTTACGGCGAATCAGCGCGCGGGTATCTGCCGCAATTGCTGGGGCAACCCAGCTTTCCCGATCACGTCTCCGATAGCACGATTGCCTGGATGCCACGCTGGCAGAATCTCAAGAATCCTCATGAAGAAAAATTTATTCGCGGATATGCAATTTATCCAGACGGCGGGTGCACGGAATTCCCGTGGTACGCCAAGGGTATGGACGGCTTCGGTTCGTCGTTCAAGAAAGAGATCAAGCGGCGGTACCCTGCGCCTGTGAGTTTCGGAATTCAGGCGCCTTCGCTGCGCTCGGATACGAACTACATGGACCTTGATCCGGTGGTGAAAGATCCCTATGGGATTCCCGTCGCCCGCATGCACTTCGAGTGGGACGAAAACGTCCTCAAGATGTGGGAGCACTCCAAGCAAGTGTGCGCCGAGGTATTGCGCGCGGCCGGGGGCGTGCTGGAAGGCTCTGGCGACGATCCGGAAATTCCGGGCTGGAGCCTGCATGAGACCGGCACCTGCCGCATGGGAAACGATCCCAAGAAATTTGTGACGAACCGTTTTGGGCAGACCCACGATGTGCCGAATCTATACGTTTGCGATGCGAGCGTATTTCTGAATTGCACAGACAAGACGACGACAATCAGCATTCTGGCGTTCTCACTGCGCACCTCGGAACATCTGATCGAGAACTTCCGCCAGGGTGAGCATAAATCTGCATGAGGATGAACTCACGCGAAGGTTGATTAATTTGTTCGATGTATATCCATGCGAAAGGCTATTAATCACTTAAAAAAATCTGATCCGGTCTTGCGAGCGATTATTGAGCGAGTGGGGCCGTGCCGCATAGAGTTTGGAGAACCGGAATTTTGCAGCCTGGCCGAATCGATCGTTTACCAGCAACTGAACGGCAGGGCTGCGGCGACAATCTTTAGTCGATTCGCGGCGCTGGCGGGAGATCCGGTGACTCCAGAAGGAATTCTCAAGCTTAGTGACGAGCAATTGCGTGGCGTCGGATTGTCAAAGCAGAAGTCGTCATATCTAAAAGATCTGGCGGCGAAGACTTCGGCTGGTCTGCTCAACTTTTCGCGACTGCATGAACTGAGCGATGAAGAAGTGGTCGATCATTTGACGCAGGTGAAAGGCGTTGGAGTGTGGACAGCGCACATGTTTCTGATCTTTTCATTGCGGCGGGCGGATGTGCTGCCCACGGGGGATTACGGGGTGCAGACGGCCATGCGGAAACTTTACAAGAAGCGCAAAATGCCCAAGCCGGATGTTATGGAGAAAATCGCCAGGGCCTGGGTGCCTTACCGCAGCATCGCATGCTGGTATCTGTGGCGGAGTTTGGACATCAAGACCCTTTAAGTTTGCTCCTCTGTGAACCTCTGCGGCCTCTGTGATTAAATGGTTGCAATGGCTGACATGAAGATTCGCGTTCTGGTGGCTAAGCCTGGACTCGACGGGCACGACCGTGGCGCTAAAGTGATTGCTCGCGCCCTGCGCGATGCGGGCATGGAAGTGATTTACACCGGACTGCGCCAGACTGCGGAGATGATTGTCACAGCCGCTCTGCAGGAAGATGTGCGGGTAATCGGCCTTTCCATTCTTTCCGGGGCGCACAATGCCATCGTGCCGCGCGTGATGGATCTGCTCAAGCAGAACAAAATGGATGATGTGATCGTCATCGTAGGCGGGATCATTCCCAACCAGGATATCGATGGGCTCAAAAAAATTGGCGTGGCCGCTATTTTTCAGCCGGGCACAGCGATGGACGACATCGTTCAATTCATTCGCGCGAATGTAAAGGGGCCGGGCGTACCGGCTGCCGGCTGATGTCCGCCATTAACGTCGCTCGCGCGCGGGATGTCCTCGCTAAGACAATCGGTCCAGTGCCCTGGTATTGGAAGACGTTTCCTGCATTCCGCTCGCTGGCCGGGCAACGCTTCGTCTGGACTCATCATGGGGATCAAGGACCCATCGCCAATTTGGTGACTCTCGGCCTCGAGCAAGAGCAGGACAAAGCACGGCTCGCACTGAACACGTATTGCCGTCCTTTTCTAGTGCCGCCGCATTTTCTAGTGCCGCCGCATTTTGTGGGCATCTGGTGTCCGGAAGGCCGCAATCTTCGACTGGTCTGCTTCGATCCTGACCAATTGAAATCTTTCGATCTCGCGGAAGTTGCGGGATGGTTCAAGCCATCCTCGGATCGCATCTATTCGGCGTCGCCTCCCGTGGCCGATTTCGAGGTGCCACTTGCGCTGGAGCCGGGCATGCACAAGCTCGAAGTGCCTGTGCAACTCGCAACCGTGGACGAACTGATCGTTCCCACCAGCTATAAAGCCATGTCGAATGATGATCCGGCATTTGCGCTGTTCGTTTTCTATCCGCAGGCGGGACTCGTCGAAGTACTGCCGCAGAAGTGGTTCACGGCCGCGCAGTACCGCGTGGGACAGCAGTGGATCACCCGTGCAGGTCGCGACCCGGAGTCGCACCGCATTGTCGGCGAATGCTTTGGCGTCGGAACGTTTGTGCTGGAGGAAGATGGCTGTCGGCTGGAAGAGTGGGTGGAGCGGGGCGGATAGTCTGTGCAAGTTCTAGCTTCTAGCTTCCGCCTTCTGGTTCGCCCCATTAAGTATTGATCAGAGTCTTAATCAATAACCTTCGGAATTGCTTGGAACGATGTCGGGATCAGATTTTCGAATCGACGAGCACCAGGAAATATATATCCTGCGGTTGTGTTCGGAGGATGGAACGAACCGGCTTACGCGTAGCTGTGTGCTCAAGCTGACCGACACCGTTGGGGAGCTGGCACGCGGGAAGCGGCCACTGGTAATTGCAGGGAACGAGCGATTCTTTTCCGCCGGTGCCGACCTGGGCGACGTTGCGGCTCTGGACGGACCCTCGGCGTATGAATTTTCGAAAGCGGGACAGGAGTTGATGAGTGTGGTCGAAGGCTTCCCTGCCCCGGTGTATGCCGCCATCTCCGGATACTGCATGGGAGGCGGGCTCGACCTGGCCCTGGCCTGCGATCATCGAATTGGCGCTCCTCACGCCGTCTTTGGACATCGCGGCGCAGCTCTGGGACTGATCACGGGCTGGGGAGGAACTCAACGCCTGCCGCGCCTGGTAGGCAAAGGCCGCGCTTTAGAAATGTTTGTGGCAGCTGAGAAGATAGGGGCTGCGCAGGCATTGCGGATTGGATTACTAAGTGGAATTGACAACGATCCGGTGGCGGAGGCGGTGAGGCGTATTCAACGCTCCCTCACGCAGAATGTGATTTGACAGGAATCCCTGGAACGCCCGATTGCGTGCCTCTGCCCGGCTGGTATACCGTAATCAGTCCGCCTGTTCATTCCTGACTCATGGCCGAACGTAATGAAACTCCCGTAGCGAACTCGCCCGCACCGGCCAACGTGCTGACGACAAAAATTGATCCTACTTCCGCGCGCTTTGAAGCCAACATGCGCTTCCTGGCGGACCTGATGTCGCAAGTCCGCAATGAGGGCGAAAAGATCTGCGAAGGCGGAGGCCCCAAAGCGGTTGAGAACCAGCACGCCAAGGGTCGCCTGACGGCACGGGAGCGAATTGGACTGCTGGCTGATCCGGGAACATTTTTCGAGCTAGGTCTTTTTGCCGCACATGGCATGTACGAGGAATGGGGCGGAGCGCCGGCAGCGGGCGTGATCACAGGTTTGGCACGAGTCGAGACCCGAATGGTGATGATCATCGCCAATGACGCAACCGTAAAAGCGGGCGCGTTTTTTCCGATGACATCGAAGAAAGTGATTCGAGCGCAGAATATCGCGATTGAGAATCGTATCCCCACGATTTATCTGGTCGACTCTGCGGGAGTTTTTCTGCCACTTCAGGAAGATGTTTTTCCCGACACGGACGATTTCGGCCGCGTATTTCGCAACAATGCGGTCATGTCGGCGGTGGGCATTCCGCAAATCGCCGCCATCATGGGCATGTGCGTAGCGGGAGGTGGATACCTTCCGGTGATGTGCGACCACGTGCTGATGACGGATGGGAGCGGATTGTTTCTTGCCGGTCCGGCGCTGGTGCAGGCAGCGATCGGGCAGAAAGTTTCCGCCGAGGAACTGGGGGGCGCGGCAATGCATTCGGCAATCAGCGGTACGGTCGATTTCCGCGAACCGGATGATGCGGCGTGCATCACTCGGATTCGCTCGATGGTGGAGAAGTGGGGATACAGGCGGCTATCTCCCTGGCATCGCAAGAAGCCGGTCGAACCGGAGCTGACCGCAGAAGAAATGTACGGAATTTACGATTCCTCCCCGGCGCGTCCTTATGACATGAAGGAAGTGCTGGCGCGCGTGCTCGACGGCAGCCGCTTTGACGAGTACAAGCCGGAGTACGGAAAGACGCTGCTTTGCGGATATGGGCGCATTGGCGGCTTTGCGGTGGGAATTGTTGCGAACCAGAAATTGCATGCGCAACAGACCGATCATGAGGGACACAAACGAGTCGAGTTCGGAGGGGTGATTTACACGGAGTCCGCCGAAAAGGCTGCCCGCTTCATCATGGATTGCAATCAGAATCTGATTCCGCTGATTTTTTTCCACGATGTCAATGGATTCATGGTGGGACGCGATGCCGAGTGGAGCGGCATTATTAAAGCAGGCGCGAAGCTGGTAAACGCGGTTTCAAATTCCGTAGTGCCGAAGATTACGGTAATCGTCGGAGGATCGTTTGGCGCCGGGCATTACGCCATGTGCGGCAAGGCATATGATCCGCGGTTCGTTTTTGCGTGGCCGACGGCGCGGTACGCGGTGATGAGCGGAGAATCAGCGGCAGGAACCCTGGTCGAAATCAAAGTGAAGCAACTGGAACGTGGAGGCAAGAAGCTGAGCGCGGAAGAGCGGAAAGAACTCTACGAGTCGGTAAAACGCACCTATGACGAACAGACCGATCCGCGTTACGGGGCGGCGCGACTGTGGATCGACAAGATTATCGATCCCATCGAAACCCGCGATGCGATCACGCAGGCCCTGGAAGCGGCAGCACTGAATCCAGATGTGGCCGAGTTTAAGGTGGGAGTGCTGCAGACTTGATCTTTGCCACGGATTTGCACGGATTTGCACGGATCAAGAACACAAAGCATTTCCGATCCGTGAGAATCCGTGTTGATCCGTGGCTGACGCTCTTATGCCTGACCCAGTTAAATTGATCGAATGTCCGCGCGATGCCTGGCAGGGGCTGCCCGGGATTATCCCTGCCGATTTGAAGGCGGATTATCTCAAGGCGCTGATCAGCGTCGGGTTCAAACACATTGACGCTGTTTCGTTCGTTTCCCCGAAGGCTGTTCCTCAGATGGCCGACTCCGAGGAAGTGCTGAAAGAACTCGATCCACCGGATGACCTGGAAATTATCGCCATCGTGGTTAACGAAAAAGGCGCGCAGCGGGCGATTGATACCAAGGCGGTTTCGACGCTGGGTTTTCCTTATTCGATTTCAGAGACTTTCCTGCGCAAGAATCAGAATCAATCCCCTGAGGCAGCGCTCGAAGAACTGGAAAAAGTTCAGAACAAGGCGGACGGCGCCGGGCTCGATGTGGTCGTCTACATTTCGATGGCATTCGGGAATCCCTACGGAGATCTCTGGAATCCCGAAGAGGTGATTGAAGCCATCTCACTCATGGAAGTGGATAATCTGAAGATGATCTCACTGGCCGACACCGTAGGAATGGCGAGTCCGCAGCAGATCAAGGAATTGGTGAGCGCGGTCATGGCCAAGTACGACTATCTTGAGATTGGGGTGCATCTGCACAGCCGGCCCGAGCAGGCTCCGGAAAAAATATTGGCTGCGTACGATGCGGGCTGCCGCCGCTTTGATTCTGCGTTAGGAGGCCTCGGCGGTTGTCCCTTTGCGCAAGACGCCTTGGTGGGTAACATCCCGACCGAGAAAGTAATCGAGACACTTAAACAACGGGGCGCGGAGTTGCCGCCTTTAAAGCCGTTGGATTCCCTGCTGAAAGCTACGGCCGGAATTGGCGCGAGGTACTCGGCCTCGCACGCGGCAGACTAGGTGCTTCGCACAGATTCGCACGAACGATTAAAGGACGGGCGAAATTGGAGCCTGATCCGTCCCAATCCGTTAAAATCCTTGGCCTAGGTTGACATGGCCTATAACACGATACAACTGGCGTACGACGGCAGCGTTGCGACCATCACGCTGAACCGTCCTGAGAAGCGCAATGCGATCAGCTTTGATTTGATCGACGATCTTCTTCGCGCCCTCGACGAGGTCGCGAAGTCGGAAGCGATCGTCCTGATCTTGACTGGAGCGGGCAAAGCATTTTCGTCTGGGATGGATCTGGATAACCTGAAGTCGCTGCTGGGCCGTACGCCTGAGCAGAACCTGCAGGATTCGCAGACGATGGTCCGGCTATTCCGTGCGCTGTATGAGTTCCCCAAAGTGACGATTGCAGCGGTGAACGGCGCAGCCATTGCGGGAGGAACCGGACTGGCGCTGCTGTGCGACTTTAGCCTGGCGGTTCCGGAGGCGAAGTTCGGCTATACCGAAGTACGCATCGGGTTCGTTCCGGCCATTGTTTCGACATTCCTGTTACGGCAGGTGGGAGAGAAGCAGGCACGCGATCTGCTGCTGACGGGAAGACTCTTCGACGCGGAGGAGGCGGCGCGGATGGGGCTGATCAGTGAAATCGTACCCGCGGACAATTTGATGAAACGGGCCCGCGAATTGGCCGCCCTGTTGATGGATAACAGTCCCGCGTCGTTGCGGGCAACCAAGCAATTATTGACTGATCATGCCCGCGCGGAACTTAATGCACAAATTGAAGCGGCGGTGCGGGAGAATGCCGCGATTCGCACAACAGCGGATTTCCGTGAAGGCATTTCGTCGTTTCTGGAAAAACGTAAGCCGGTGTGGACCGGAAAATGAGTTCCCATAATCATGCATTCCATGAGACCCGGCTACGCGTACGCTACGCTGAAACCGACCAAATGGGAGTCGTCTACCATTCGAACCATCTAATCTGGTTCGAGGTGGGGCGTGTGGAACTGATGCGGGAGATGGGATTCTCTTACCGCGATATGGAGCGCGAGGATGGGCGTTTTATCGCTGTGGCGGAGGTCAATTGCCGGTATCGCGCTCCGGCTTATTACGACGATGAAATCCTGATACGGACGCGGCTGAAGACGGTGCGCGAATCGGTCGTCGTCTTCAGCTACGAACTGCTGCGGGCCGACAGCAAGGCGTTGGTGGCTGAAGGCGAGACGACACACATCGTCACCGATGCAAAGATGAAAATTGCAGCCTTGCCGGAGAAATATTTAACTGCATTTCGGGCGGCGATGGGAAAATGATCTCGCAGCCTCTGCTCTGCACTAAACCCGGGAC
The DNA here is from genome assembly GCA_003225515.1 of Acidobacteriota bacterium. GTDB lineage: Bacteria > Acidobacteriota > Terriglobia > Terriglobales > Acidobacteriaceae > Sulfotelmatobacter. The sequence continues at coordinate 10,526 of QIAK01000236.1, forward strand.
CTTTCAAGAGGAAAATATATTTGAACGCACTGCACATTAACGGAAACGATCTCACGCTCGAAGCAGTGGGTGAGGTTGCGAATATTGCGGCTCGGCGCGCCACGCTGCTCGCTCCCGACGCCCGGCAAGCAGTCAACCAAGCCAGGGCCGTCGTCGATGAAATTGTCGCGAGCAACAAGGTTGCTTATGCCATCACCACCGGTGTAGGTAAGTTGAGCGATGTTCGCATTGCCGGCGATCAGATTCGCGAGTTGCAGGTCAACCTGGTGCGCTCGCACGCCGTGGGAGTGGGCGAACCGCTGGCGGTGGCAGAAACGCGCGCGATGATGCTGCTGCGGGCAAATTCATTGGCGAAAGGACATTCCGGAGTGCGTGCCATCATCATCGATACGCTTTGCGAGATGCTCAACCGTGGAGTTACGCCCGTCGTGCCGTCGCAGGGCAGCGTGGGCGCGAGCGGCGACCTGGCTCCTCTGGCGCATCTGGCGCTCGCGCTGATTGGCGAAGGCGAATGCGTGGACGAACGAGAGGTTCGCGTTCCCAGTGCTGAGGCCTTGAAGCGGGCGCAGATCAAGCCTCTCGTGCTCGAAGCTAAAGAAACCATCTCGTTGATCAATGGGACGCAGGCCATGCTGGCTGTTGGCACTCTGGCGCTGCTGGCAGCCGAGACGCTCGTCGACACCGCCGATGTGCTCGGCGGACTGTGCTGCGATGCCCTGAAAGGCACCGATGCCGCATTTGACGAGCGTATTCACAAGGCGCGTCCACACGCCGGGCAAACCAAAACTGCTTCGAACCTGCGGCGCATGCTGGAAGGCAGCCAGATTCGAGAATCGCATCGCGACTGCGGCCGGGTACAGGATGCCTATTCGCTGCGCTGCATCCCGCAGGTGCATGGCGCAATCCGCGATACGCTGGGGCACTGTCGCAGTGTGTTCGAAACGGAGGCAAACTCCGCGGTCGACAATCCGCTGGTGTTCCTGACGAATGCGAAAAATTTCGAGGGTGACGTGGTTTCCGGCGGAAACTTTCACGGCGAGCCGCTGGCCTTTGCCTTGGATTTTATGGCCATCGCATTGACCGCCCTGGCCGGCATCAGTGAGCGACGCATTGAAAGGTTGGTCAATCCCGCCCTCAGCGAGGGTTTGCCGCCGTTTCTTGCTGCGGGCGCCGGACTGAATTCCGGCTTTATGATGCCGCAGGTCACGGCGGCGGCGCTGGTCAGTGAGAATAAAGTATTAGCGCATCCGGCGTCGGCCGACTCGATCACCACTTCCGGCAACAAGGAAGACTACGTCTCGATGGGTATGACGGCTGCCATCAAGCTGAAGCGCGTTGTGGACAACACCCGAAATGTATTAGCAATTGAGGCCATGGCTGTGGCGCAAGCGATTGATTTTCTGGCTCCGCTGAAGACTTCGAAACGCGGGCAGGCGGCGCATGCCGCAATTCGATCGGTGTGTCCTACGATGGAGAAAGATCGTGTGATGTATGCTGATTTCGCTCGTATTGCGGCTCTCATTGCGGGCGGGAGAGTAGCCGCCGCTCTACGCTGACGCTTTCTGTAACGACCAGGAATTCGGAATGAAGACACTTACGGAATACTTGAAATTTCGCACCAAGACGCATAGAGCCTACGTGCACATCACGCCCCAGGTGGAGCAGATCGTAGCCAGGAGCAGCGTTCAGGAAGGCATGGTGCTGGTTTCGGCTATGCACATTACGGCTGGGGTATACGTTAACGACAATGAGAGCGGGCTAATCGAGGACATCGACCAGTGGCTGGAACATTTGGCGCCGTTTCGCAAAGGATACAAGCATCATGAAACAGGCAAGGCGCTGCTGATTCATCATGAAGTCATCGTGCCGATTACATCGGGCAAGCTCGATTTGGGGACGTGGCAGCGAATCTTTTACGCAGAGTTCGACGGTCAACGGGACAAGCGCGTGATCGTGAAAGTTATGGGAGAGTGACTACATGTCGGAAGAACTGAGTGAATTGCAGGAACACGCAGAACATGCGAAGCACGACCCAACGTTGGCGCCGATTTCAGTGACCATGGCGGTGCTGGCCGTGCTGGTGGCAGTGGTCACGCTTCTGGGGCATCGTGCCCATACGGAAGAAGTTGTCTTGCAGGCCAAGTCTTCCGATCAGTGGGCGTTTTACCAGGCCAAGAACATTCGCCGGCATACCGACGAACTCTTCACTGACTTAACTTCTGTGGAAGCCACGACGGACCAGGCCGCGCTCGCCAGGTTGCGCGAGAAATATTCCGGTGAAGCGACGCGCTACAAGGACGAACAGAACGGCATTGAGGAGAAGGCACACGATATGGAGGCCGAGGTTGCGCACGAGCGGAATCGCGCCGATCGCTTTGACCTGGCCGAAGTCTTTCTTGAAGTGGGATTGGTAATCACGTCCATCAAGAATCTTCTGGTTCCTTGGCATGTTCCTGGGAGTGATTGGGATACTAATAGCGAGCACCGGATTTATCGTGCACTGAGCGCCCTGAGACGGGTCAGTTGATTTTTGCGACGATCAGTTAAACCTGCTTGCCCCAGGCACCGACGCAGTGGCAAGCTTCTCTTCTTCGCGTCGGGGCTTAACCGCCAGAAACGGACCAATGGCCAGCACATCCATGCGAGTACGCTGGAAGCAGTCGATGGCCTCCTCCGGTGTGCAGACAATCGGCTCATTCTCATTGAAGCTTGTGTTGAGTATGACGGGGATGCCGGTCTTGCGATGGAATGCCGAAATCAGGTCGTAGTACATCGGATTTTCTTCGCGAGTCACGCTCTGCAGCCGTCCGGTATCGTCCACATGGTTCACCGCACATAGTTGCGCGCGCTTCTCCGGCCGAATTTTATACACGTGCAACATGAAGGGAGATGGATGATCATGCTCAAAATACTCGTGCTGATGGTCCGCCATGATGGAGGGAGCAAACGGCCGGAACCACTCGCGATGCTTGATGCGAGCGTTCAGAACGTCCTTCATATTGGGCAGTCCGGGATGTGCGACGATCGATCGGTTTCCCAGCGCCCGCGGTCCCCATTCCATGCGGCCTTGAAACCAGCCGATCACGTTCCCTGCTGCGATCTGCCCCGCCACCTGATCGAGTAACGCGGCACGTTCCAGCTTCCGAAATTGGAGGCCGGCACTCTGCAGCGCCGCCTGAATGCGCGACTCAGAAAATTCCGGACCAAGATATGAGTGCTTCAATTCATGGCGGCGTGCCTGTTTGAGTACGGAGTGATAGGTATGTAGCGCGGCGCCAACGGCAAGCCCTTCATCACCGGCAGCAGGTTGAATGTAAGTTCGGGAGAAAGGCGTACGCTCGAACAGCTTGCCGTTGGCCACGCTATTGAGCGCGCACCCGCCGGCCATGGCAAGATCGTTAAGCGCAACGCGCTCGTGGAGATTATTCAACAGATGGAAGAAGATTTCTTCGAAGCGATGCTGAAGGGCGAATGCCAGATCCATATCGCGCTGAGTGATCTCAGCATGCGGGCGACGTGGCTCGCCGAATAAGTTCTGCATCTTTTCAGAGAAATGGCGTGCCAGCTTCACGGTGCCATCGGGCAGAACCTGCATTCCCTGATTGCTGCCGAGCGGCTTGAAATAACTAAGATCGAGTTGAAAGCTGCCATTCTTCCCCTTGACGATCGGCGCAACAATCTTGCCGATCTCATCGCAATAAGTATCTTTTCCGTAGGGCGCAAGGCCCATGACTTTGCCTTCATCGCCGTACTGGCTATAGCCGATGAATTCGCAAATCATTGTGTAGAAACTTCCTAGAGAGTGCGGAAGGAAAACGCGGTCAAGAACTTCGATCTCGTTGCCTTGGCAGCGTGCGGTCATGGTTGAGACGAAGTCGCCGGAACCGTCGTAGCTGAAACCTGCAGCCTGGTCCCACGGAGAACAGTAATACGCGCTGGCAATGTGGGCGATGTGATGTTCGAGGTGGTGTTCCTGGAACCGCAGGGGTGCGGAATCGACTTCGAACGCTTTCGCCAGGAGCGAGCGCACATCGCGCATGGACTCTTTACGTTTTCGGAGCCGAATAAAGTTCAGGACTTTGGCCGGATTGGCAAGCGCATACTGAACCTTCTTCGCGAGGTTCGCATCACTGTCCTGACCAACGGCTACGTGTTCGAGGTCGGAAAGTTTCGCGCCCACAGCATCCAGACATGCTTTAACGGCAAGTGCGGGAAAGCCGCCGAAATGTTTACGGCGGTTTAGACGTTCTTCGGCAATCGCGAACTTGACTTCACCATCAAGCACGATCGCCGCGGAGGCGTCGGCGTGAAACATGTTGAGGCCCAAAATAAGCATGTACTACGTTCGTCTCCTCTGATTTTCCGTCTGCAATCGCGTCATTGGTCGAGGCTGGAATCGAGACTGCGATCAATGCTGGAGGTTCTCTGTGATGCTGCGAGGAAGCCCGGGGTATCCACAGCGAGTCGATTTCCGGTCGCGACTGCCTCATCCACGCGAAGCGTGGCCAGAGTGGAGCAAACCAGTTCCTCGAACGGAATTGGCCCCGCAGCGTGCTGCTGCGCCGATTGAGCGAATGCGGCCCACTCATCGCGATGCCCTTTATCCTGACGCCAGCGCGAATGGAAGCTCTCTTTGCGGCCGTTGCGCACAAGTTCAAGGCGGCGGAAATCCTCGAGTACCGCAGCGCTTCCTCC
>QIAK01000236.1:15244-16558 GCA_003225515.1 Acidobacteriota bacterium
GCTCGATCGCCATTCGCGAGATAACTGATCGAGCCCTCTGAGCCGTTGCCAAAACGAAGCGAGACCAGCACATTCTCACCGCTGTAGCGACCGGAATTGCCGACTGCCCTGGCTTCTACCTCTACGATTGGCGAGCCTGCGAGATGCATCAGGAGATCGATAAAGTGGCAGACCTCGCCAAGAATGCGGCCGCCGCCCTGCTCGCGATCGTTCACCCAATGGTCGGGGGGGAGAGGTCCCGCGTTGATCCGATAATGCAGCGCGAGGGACTCGGAGATGGAGGCAAGAAACGTCTTCATCCGAGTGGCCATGGGAGCGAAGCGGCGATTGAAGCCAACCATCAGGGTAGGGCGCTGCGCAACATTGATTCCGAGATAGGCGGCGGTAATCGTGCACAATTCCTCTTCTGACAAGCAGAGTGGCTTCTCGCAAAACACGTGCTTCCCAGCCGAGAGGGCACTGACCACTAGTTTCGCATGCAGGTGGTGGCGGGTTGCAATAACGACGGCATTGACTGCAGGGTCGTGGATGAGCTGACTCTCGTCGGTAGTGCAGTAGTTGAATCCAAATTTTCGCTGGGCATGCTGCGCGTGCGAACCGCTGGCCGCGCAAACCGCAACTAATCTTGTATTCGACGGTGACGCTTTCAACGCCGGAATCAGCGTTCCGGTGGCAAAGACTCCCGCGCCGAGCAATCCAACGGAAAGCACGCCGGTAGATGCAGGCAGACTGACGGGCGCAATCTCAGAAATAGCCGCAAACACGCGCGGATCATCTTTTCCCGCCGCATATTGGATCACTACTCCCAGAAAAGGCTCCCGCGACTCCCCGGTGATCAAGTCATATGCGCTCTGGGCTCGATCGATCGAGAAGCGGTGAGTGATCAGCGCCCCCACATCGACCTTCTTATCGGCAAGGAGTTGAACGAATGCCTCCATGTTGCGGGTCTCGGTCCAGCGCACGTAACCGATAGGATAGTCACGCCCCTTCTGCTCATAAGCGGCATCGTAACGACCCGGACCGTAGGAGCGCGAGATGCGGAAGTCGAGTTCCTTTTCGTAATACGACTTTCGCTCGATGTCCATACCGACCGTCCCCACGGCCACGACGATACCGCGATCGCGTGCGATGGCGCCAGCCAGGTTGACGGGATCGCTGCTGGAGGTTTCGGCGGTGATCAAGACACAGTCAACGCCTGCTCCGCGCGAACTCTCAGTGCAGAGATCGCGAAAGGCTGAGGCTGATGTGGTCACGCCGTCCGCGCCCATAAGTTGAGCCAAATCCGCGCGCGAGGCGTCGAGATCCATGCCCAGG
>QIAK01000353.1:0-1917 GCA_003225515.1 Acidobacteriota bacterium
CGCATGCGGAGCGTCCGGCGGATGGTTGCAGCGTCCGCCGCTCCCGAACTGCGGCCCGAAATCTGCGCTTTGAATTTGGTCAAACTGACGAATCTCGCGCCACGCAGCATCGCCAACCGTGCCGGAAACGTCGATCTTGAGTTTCAGAATGGACATAGAAAAACGTCACAAGTCGGGCTGTTACTCCGAATCAGGTCCTCCGCTCCATAAAAACTAGCTATGCGGGAACCATTGATACAGCATGAAATATACGATGACGCCGGTCACGGAAACGTACATCCACAGCGGCCAGGTCCAGCGCGCGATGGCGCGATGTTGTGGAAAATATGCTTTTAGTCCGCGGCTCAGCGTAATGATGGCCAAGGGCACGATCACGATTGCCAGCGTGACATGCGAAATCAGAATCGCAAAATAGACGGGCCGCGCCCAGCCCTCGCCCAGGAATCGAATATTGCCGACCTCGAAGTGGAAAAAAAGATAGCAGGCCAGGAACAAGGCCGATGCCGACACGGCGGCAATCATGCAGGCGCGATGAGCCGCCATTTTTCCCCGCGCTATCAGGACGCGGCCGGTGAGCAGCAGGGCCGCACTGGTGCCATTCAAGGTTGCGTTCAGAGCGGGGAAGAAAGCGTATTGCTCGGCGATCATGCAGCGGGCCTCGTGGTGCGGCGATTAACCATCAGAAACGCTAATCCGAACATGAACACTGAGAATAGGACTAGCGTTGCCATCGCAGACGGAATTGCGAAATTCGTCTCTGCGCCGGGATACAACAAGGCACGCAGAGCCGACACGCCATAGGTCAGCGGATTCACGTACATGAGCGCGCGAATCCATCCCGAGGCTCCATCCATGGGGAACAGCGCTCCCGAGAGAAGCCACAGCGGAATCAGGAAGAGGTTCACGATGCCGTGGAACGCTTGAGAAGAATCCATGGGCCACGCGATCGCGAAGCCCAGCGCCGTCAATGCAAAAGAAACCAGAAATACCACGACTCCCACCAGCAATACCTGTAGCAGTTCCAGATGCACCCCGGTGAAAGGCGCGAGAATCAGAAAGATCATGCCCTGAATCGCCGACAGTGTCGTGCCGCCCAGCACTTTACCGAGAACGATGGCCGTCCGCGGAACAGGCGCGACCAAAACGGAAAGCAGGAAGCCTTCCTTGCGGTCTTCGATGACCGACATCATCGTGAAGATGGAAGTGAACAGGACGATTAGAATCAGCGTGCCGGGATAGGAGTAATCCAGATAGTGCTGCTGGCTGGGCCCGGCGCTGGAGCGGAAAGAGTTGCCGAATCCCGATCCTAGTACGAGCCAGAACACCAGAGGCGAGGCCAGCACGCCCACCACGCGCCCTGGTTGGCGATAGAAACGCACGATTTCACGCCACCACAGAGTGAATGCCGGGAGCAATACGCCTGCGGATGCGGACGCCATCGGTCGCGTCAAAGTTGTTGCCTGGGTCGCCATAGGTTAACTCGTTTTCACCGGCGTCTTCGCGGGCGCAGCGTCCTTCTTCTTGCCTAGCATTCCACGGTCGCGCATCTCCCAATATGCGTTCAACAGGAAGCATGCCGACAGCGTCAGCAGGATCAGCGTCATGAATAGACCGTCCATGGTCACCGAAAAAGGCGAGAGCGAGACCATTCCGCTCATGAAGATCCACGCCACACCTGCTAGAGGAATCAGACCGAGCACCAGAGAAAGCACCAGAATCATTGGACGCAAGCTACCTCCTCTTCTTCTTTTTAGGCTTATCTTCGGAAACCGTTTCGCGTTCTTCGTTCCAAAATTTGTGCCCGGTGCGGTGGATGAACACATCCTCCAGCGCGGGCTTGCTCACGGAAATAGCCTGAATTTCCCCAGGGAAAGCTTCGACTACGTCAGGAACGAAGCGGTGGCCGCCCTCGCGTTC
>QIAK01000353.1:1929-7992 GCA_003225515.1 Acidobacteriota bacterium
AACGCGCCTGAATGTGCTCGGCGAGCAAGGCGGCGTCATGCGCGGCCTCCAGCAGGATCACGTCCCCGCCAATTTCACTTTTCAATTCGGCAGGCGTGCCCAGAGCTACCAGATTTCCTTCGTTCATAATGGCCAGGCGGTCGCAGCGTTCGGCTTCTTCCATCAGATGTGTGGTCACCAGCACAGAGACGTGCTCTTCATCGCGCAGCGTCTGCAGGTACTGCCATAAATCGCGGCGCGCGCCCGGATCGAGTCCGGTCGTGGGTTCGTCCAGCAACAACACTCCCGGATGATGCAGCAGTCCCTTTGCCAGTTCGATGCGGCGCTGCATTCCGCCGGAAAAAGTCTCGACCCGGTCCTTGGCCCGTTCGGCCAGGCCCACACGGTCGAGGATCTCGGCCACGCGTTTCTTTAGCGCTGAACCACGCAGGCCATAGAGATGTCCCTGGTGCCAAAGATTCTCGTATGCAGTCAGTTTCGCGTCGACGCTCTGGGCCTGAAAAACAACCCCAATCTGACGCCGCAGGATCTCGGGATTTTGTGCAGCATCACATCCCATCACTATGGCGCGTCCCCCGGTGGGGATCATCAGGGTCGAAAGGATGCGAAAAAGCGTGGTCTTTCCGCTGCCATTGGGGCCGAGCAGCCCAAACAGCTCCGCGGGGTGTACGTCAAATGAAACACCGTTCAAGGCCGTACGATTTTCGTAGCGATGTACCAGTCCCTGTACGGAAATAACGGGCGCGGCGGAAGCCTGCTCCACTTCCGAACCGGCATCGGCAACGGCAGAGACTTTCGAGACCAAAAGCACACTCCAGGAGACTCTAATCAGTTTACGCCATGCGGCTTGTTATCGCGGCGAGGAAACCAGGAAACACGATACGACGAAACGATGAAACGAATTGAACGCGAACGAGCGTGCCATTCCGTCAAGCGGCCGTTGGATCCTGATGCGCCTGCGGCAATCTTTCTTCGAACGCAACCGGGACATGGCGCCAGACCTGAATTGCGAGGATCACTGTCGTTGCCAGCAACAGCGCCCCCACAGCGACGTGCGCCACGGTCGAGATCACCATGGGAAGCTCCGGTTGCACTGCATCTCTCCCCCACGCGACACGCGTAAGGAATGCAGTAAAGCCAAGGCAGAGCTGAGCGATCACCAGCGACAGCATGAGAATCGCCGGACGCCGAACCGCCTCAATCTGAGAGTAGACGGACAGCGCGCGAACAGCAGTCCACGCCAGTACGAACGAGACCACGACCGCATGGACGACATGAGGGTACCAGCTCAGGCCATGATGGCGAAACATTGCTCCCAAAATTAATTGAACGTACAGCACGAAAATCGAAAGCAGCGTCAAAGTAGTGAAGAGAGTGGGGCGCCGTTGATCGAACTCTACTCGCGGCTGCTCTTCCACCCAACGTTTGCCTGTGAACATCGCCATAGCCACGGTTATGCAGAAGAATGTTTGCGCCAGTGCCGCATGTGCCGATGAGACCTTCGGAGGCAGATAGAACCAGACGGTGAGCCCACCCAGGATTCCCTGAGCTATCACCGTTCCGAGCGCGGCGAGACTCAGGATTCGCAGCCAGCGGCGCTTTTCGACGCGCCAGGTCCAGACTGCGAGCACGATCGTCAGGAGGCCCGCACCCTGGGCAATCATGCGATGGGTATGCTCGAACTTCACCCCGCCAACTAGTTTTGGAATCTTGTACCACGAACCGAATGAAGTAGGCCAGTCCGGCACCGAGAGTCCGGCATCGTTGCTGGTCACCAGTGCTCCGGCAATAATCAGAAGAAAAGTCCAGCAGGCCAGTACGACAGCGAAGCGATGATGCCCGCGATTGTAAGGTGTCGCGATGGCTTTCAGAGTAGTGCCCCTTGGGTCTTGGAAGACGGCTAACTTCTCGCAGCGCCATCTGCGCGGCAGTTTCTGAGGCTAGCTGTCCCGAGAGCGAGACGCCCTCGGGACAGCCGGCAAGATGCCGGCGCTACGAAACCACTCCGATATTTTATCAAAACAGACCGCTTACTCGGCGGCTGCCTTGAAGCTCTGGTCTACCGTCTTCGTGTCTTTCGCGGCGACCGTCACCTTCTGGTCCTGCTCTCCCAGTTTCTCGTGCACGAAGGCGAGCGTGTAATCGCCCGGCGGAAGACCCTTGATCTCGTACTTGCCATCCTTGGCGGTGACCGCGTAGAACGGATTCTTGACCACGCTGATATACATCTTCATCCAGGGGTGCTGGTTGCACTTTACCGGCAGCATGATTTCTTCGCGGGAGAAGCTCTTTTCAATCGCCGGAGAAGACGGCGGCTGCGACTCGTTCCATTCCCGATTGTCTTTCGGCGTGGGATGAATGTTGTGAGTCGTGGGATCATCGTTCTTGATCTGCACGGTCTGGCCCGCCATTGCTCCCAGAACATGCGGGTGGTACTGGCAGCCCTTCTGGTCGAGCACGACCGGATCCTTGGGAACGTCGAAGGTCCGGTTACTCAGGCCGTCTTTTACGTACACGAAAACATTGGCAAGGTCGCCGCCGGAGACTACTACGTTCTCAGCTTCGTTCGTGCCTTTGCAGCCGGGATCCTGGCTCATATCGATCTTGGATTGCTTCGGCGCGGTGCCATCAAACTTCACGGTGCCGTTAATCGTGGCGGCAGTGGCCGGATCGATGGGAGTTGCCGCTTGGGCCGGAGCCGCCGACTCCGCGGGAGCGTTGCTGGACTGCTCGGTGTTTTCTTTCTTGTTACAAGCTGCCAGCGTCAGCAGGCCACAAAGTGCCAGTGCGCCGACCTTCATTGATCTCCAACCTGTCGTTCTATTCATGATGTCGCCCTTTCGTTAAGGAAATAATTTAGTGCCGGCATCGCGCCGGCGGGCGCGGTCGTGCTGACCCGCGCTGAGGACAGCGAACAAAGATTCTGAGCAATTACCGAACCGCTCATTCTACCGCGAACCGCCGCCTGCCGTTCGATGCGATTCGACCGCTGCCTGTTTACGATTACTTGGATGCTGCTCGATGGCAGCCTTCGCACGCGGCATTGACGATGCCACCTTCCGCTGTTCCTCCGCAGTCAATTGGGAAGATATAGTCGGTCAAAAGCTTGCGGTGATCGCCTTCAAACCCGTTGAAAGTCGTGGGGGTAGGCCCGGAAAAGACCCACTGATTATTCTGCTGTTTGAACAGACCTGACGGCATCGACGTGCCGGGACTGACAGCCTGTGGGTCGGTAATCCAGCGTTCGACCCAATCGGGTTTCAGGCGCTCTTTTGCCAGCAGGAAATTGGGTGCGGTTGCGATCTTATCGTGAGAGGGATCGCCCGTGGCGTGGCACTTTAGGCACGGCGCCGCCGTACTCGAGAACAGGCTGCGCGCCATGTCCGTTTCTTTAGCCGTGAGCGTGGGCACTTCCTCAGGAATGTAGGGAAGAGGCTGCTGCGACAAGGCTTCAAAGAAACGTACCAGTTTTCGCAACTCGTTATCCGAGAACGAGAACGTCGGCATGCGAACTTTCAAATATGGCCGCACACCATTTCGATTCGTGTCCGTTGTGCTCAATGCCGGATTCGAAAGAACCTTTCGCAGCCACTCGGGATCGACGCGCGCGCCTTCGGTCAGCAACTTCGGAGGCAACTGCTCCTGCACGTCTTGATACTGTTTCAGCCCCATCAGAATCGTCTTCTGGCCCGGAATGATCTGATGGCAGCCCATGCAGTTATATTTCGTGATCACCCACCAGCCTTCCTGAATGTCGTGCCGCGCGTCGCCCGGCTTGTACTGATAATTCTGTGGCAGCGAAGTCTCCTGGCTCCCGAGCAGGAAGGTGGTGAGGTCGAGTACCTGATCTTTGGTGAGGTGCGCGTTGGGCATGCGCAACTTTTCAGTTTCGCTCTTTTCCTTGCCCAGATCGTATACGTTCGGCTCGGCCAGTTTGTGCTCGAAAAATCCCTTGTGGTCGTACCAGGACTCTTTCGCCGGGCCGTCAGGCAGGCGCGCCAGGTCTTCTTTGTCCTTGATCGGTTCTGCGCCGTTGCCGCCACGCTGCGCCGCTTCCGTGAACAATGCGAAATCGAGGCGCTCGATCGGCTTGCTGCCCTCAAACGTCAGTTCCGTCCCGATGCGGCCTTCGTCTTCCATACCGGAAATTTCGTGGCATCCGCCGCAACCGTAGTGCCGAACCCACTTCTTGCCTTCTTCTTTGAGCGCCGGATCATCCATGTACGACGCGTCCGCATACGATGACGGCTCCTGCTTCTTCTGCGTCATCAGATACGTAGCGATGTCTTCCGCGTCCTCTGGACTCAGACGCAGACTCGGCATCACCGTCATATTTTGCACTTGCAGTTCGTGCCCATCGTTGGGGCACTTGCTGTGGTCCAGATCGAACTGGTAGGGAAGCCGTTTCTTCGCGTAGTCCTCAGGGCCAATATCCTTTTTCTCGTACGGGCAGTATGGCCGGGTACGCTGGCGAGCATTGTGAATCCAGCGCACCAGATAATCGTAGTTCGCCTTTTCGCCGACGCGCGTCAGATTCGCGGCGAAATTTCCACCCTGCATCTGATCGCCTTCCCCAATGGAATGGCAAGCCAGACATCCGCGCTCCTCAAACAATTCTTTTCCATGCGCGGCATTTCCCGGCTTGTGCTTGGGAAGTGGATCGGTGAATCCGGTTTGCCAGATGTATGCGGAAATCGCCTGAATCTGATGATCGGTCAGGCGGAAGTTCGGCATCTTCGTCGTGGGACGGAAATCAGTCGGCTTCTTCAGCCAGACCGGAATCCAGTTCTTGTTCAGCTTGAGCCGGACGTCTTTGAGATTGGGACCGATCTTCTTCATGTCCTGCATCAGGCTGTGCGACTGGAAATCAAGCTGTTGCAGGCGTGCGTCGAGCTTGCTGTTGGCGACTCTCAGATCGACAGCTTCCGTGTTTAGCTTGTTCGCTTCATCGTTGGACTCGGCGGCATCGGCCTGCTTCATCAAAGATGCAGACTGCTTGGTATTGTCTTTCTTCTCAGTGTCGATCTGCTTGATCTGCTGGCCGACCGAGTTCAGATCTTCCGGCTCTTTGTCATAGCCTTCGTAGCGGTGGCAGCCGTTACATCCACGCTGGCGGAACAGGTCTTTGCCGTTGTTGATGCCTACGAACTGCACGTCACCGCTGGCAAGCACCATGTCGGCGGCATGGCAGGTCTGGCAGCCGGCCTGGGAATTTTCTTTGGGATACAGCGGCCAGAGCCAGTGCTCGTAATTGCCGTGAGCTTTCTCGACGCTCGTAGTGGCCCTGCCATTGCCCTGGTGGCAGGGAGAGCAAGCAAATTTTTCCGGATCGTGAATCTTCAAAATTTCGGGCTCGGGATGACTGGTGAGCGCGTCGGCGTATTCGTCGGGCTTCTTCGCGCCTTTCTCAGTCATCGCCGCAGCGGTCACTTTGACCGGCTCGCGGGCGTTCATGTGACACGACTCGCAGCGATCCACGATGTTCGCTTCGGCGACATTGATCTGTACTATGGCGGGATCCCATTCAGTGGCGCGCTTCTTCAATCCATCAATCTGGTGGGGCGTTAGATCGACCAGGTGATCGGTGACATACTCATCCATCTTGGCGCGGGCCGCGGTTACCGGCTTAAGGACATCTCCGAGTTCCAGGCTCAGCTTGGTGCGTTCGTCGCGGATTTCGTTATAAGTGTCTTCAAGCTCCTTAAAGGTGAACTGTTTTTTGCTGCCATCCGGGAATTCGACAGTCGCCTTTTCAGCTTTGTACTTGTCGATTTCTTTTTGCTTGCTCGCTTTGGAAGAGGCGCTGTCGCTGGTTTCGAGCTCGTAAGTGAGGGCATTGACATAGGCGCGGCGGTCGGTGAAGACACTTTGGACGGCGAGCAGGCGGGCGCCGGCATCATCCAGTTTCTTGCGAACTTCCGCGGCTTGGGCGGAAGAATCAGCGCTGGCCTTTTTCCAGGCGTCATTCAGCGTCGCGTATTCGGGATTGCCCTCAACATCTTTTTCCGACGTCTGTGACTTGTAACGCGCTCCATTGAGGAACGCAGTGTAGCGGCCTTTCCA
>QIAK01000354.1 GCA_003225515.1 Acidobacteriota bacterium
ATCGCACTCACGAGAATGCCGAGACCGAGGCCGGGGCGCGCTTTGACCGGACCGGGCAGGGAACCCCGATGCTGCGTGGATCACTGGCTTACGTGGAGTGCCGGTTGCACTCGGCGGAAGTGGCCGGGGACCATACCATTTTTATTGCCGAGGTAGAGGACGTGGTGGTGCGGGAAGGTGGGCCGCTGCTGTTCTTTCGGGGGAAGTACCGGAAGGTGGGGGAAGATGTGGGGGAGTGACCGTCGAAATGGAATCTCCTCGGTTGAATATGCGTACGCGTGGCGATTGTCACTTTTGGAGGACAATAACATCTAATCTTTGTAGAAAAAGATGATTGGGAATGGAGCGATTTATCGATGGCAGAGAAGATCGTGAAGACAGAAGCCGAGTGGAAAAAGCAGCTGAGCGACGAGCAGTATCATGTGACGCGCGAGGCTGGCACCGAGTGCGCATTTACCGGGAAATATTGGGATACGAAAGAGCCGGGGATGTATCACTGCGTGTGCTGCGGGTCTCCGCTGTTCGATTCGCAGACGAAGTTTAATTCGGGGACAGGCTGGCCGAGTTTCAGCAAGCCTGCCGAGGGCGGCGGCGTAGTCGAGCACAAGGATACGAAGTACGGCATGGTGCGAACCGAAGTACGCTGCGCCAAGTGCGACGCGCATCTGGGGCACGCGTTCGAGGATGGTCCGGCGCCGACCGGGCTGAGATATTGCATGAATTCGGCGGCGCTGGATTTGCGGCCGGCGGAGAAGAAATAGGCTCCGACGCGTAGCGGCATGACTGAAGTCGGTCCTTCCCCCAATACGTCTCGACAGAAACACAGTTCTAAAAAAACAAAAGGCACGCGTGAGCGTGCCTTTGTTTCTACCCGACATTTCTACTCAATTATGCGTTGGCGGTTGCGGCCATCGCCTTGGGCTGATCCTGCTTCGCCTCATTCTGGTTCTGTTTGCCTTCGCTGCGAACCTGAATTCCGCCCTTGAGAGCGGCGCCGTCTTCCACGCTGATGCGCACTGTGGAAATGTCTCCACTGACAGAGCCCTCGGCCCGAATGTCCACGCGATCGCTGCACTCGATGTTGCCGGTCACTTTGCCCATGACCACAACTTCGCGGGCCTGAATGCTGGCGTCCACTTTGCCGTTACGGCCGATAGTGACTCGGCTGTCGGGCATGGTGATTTTGCCTTCAATGCGGCCATCGATGTAAAGCGCTTCTGATCCGCTGATTTCGCCCTTGATGACCAAAGTGCGGCCGATGGTGGCCTGATCGATGGGAGCGGTGACGGTCTTGACGGGGTTGAATGAGTTTGGGTTGGGAGCCGGCGTGCCGGCCTTAGGGTTGAACGAGTTCTCCGACGACTGAAGCATGCGACCTTCCTTGGATTCCCGCGCGGCGCGTCGCCCTGAGGGCCGCACACCTGATCATGCGGTTGGTCATGAAATTTGTGGCTCGGCAGTTGCTGGCCACTTGGCCAAGTTGAATATCGCACAGGCGTAAGCGCAGGTGAGAGATTACGGAAGATGGTGTACGGCTGCGGAAGGGGTGTTGAGCACTAAATCTTCTCTGCGTCCTCTGCGGGTTTCTCTGCGATGTCTGCGGTTAAAGTCTCTAAGGTAACCGCATAGAACGCAGAGTAGTACGGGGTCGCAGAGAAAATCTAGCCGGAGTTCGATAAGTCCTGCGAAAATTCTTCCCACTCTTTCATCAGCGCGGCGTGCTCGGTTTTGTGCTGGTCGAGTTCCTGCGACTGGCGCTGGCTTTCTTCGGCGCTGACGAAATTTTGCAGTGCGGTTTCCAGATTCGCAATCGCGGTTTCCGCGCGACTGATTTCCTGTTCCAAATCGTGGACTCGGTCTTCCATCTGTTTGCGCTTGATGGGATTCAGGCGCTTCTTGCTTTCTGTTGTCCGGTCTCCATTGCTCGGGGCCTCCGGTGCGGCTGTCGAGGTCCCACTTCTCGCAACATCGGCGAGAAATGGGGCACCTACTTTTGATTTGGACCTGACATTGGGAACATCGTCCAGAGTCGGCGCGACGTGCTGGCCGCCCTGTTTGCGCCACAGATAGTCTTCGTAGTTGCCGGGGAAGACTTCAACTTTGCCGTCGCCGACTTCGAAGACGCGCGTGGCCAGCTTGTCGATGAAGTAGCGGTCGTGCGAGACGAAGACTACCGTGCCGGTGTAATCCATGAGCGCGTTGAGCAGTACGTCTTTCGCGCGCAGATCGAGGTGGTTCGTAGGCTCGTCAAGTAACAGGAAGTTTGCCGGATGCAGCAGCAGGCGCAGCAGGGCATAACGGCCACGCTCGCCTCCAGATAGCACTCCTATCTTCTTGAAGACGTCTTCATCTGAGAACAGAAAGCAGCCAAGCAGGCTGCGGAGTTCGGTCTCGCCGGAGCCGGGCGATGCGTCGCCCAGATCATCGAGGATACGGGCATCGGGATTGAGTTCCTTATACTGATCCTGGGCAAAATAGTCGGCTTCCACGTTATGACCGAGCCGATATTCGCCCTTCGTGACTTGCTCGGTGCCCGCGAGCAGCTTGATCAGCGTCGATTTGCCCGCGCCATTCACGCCGACCAGGGCAATGCGGTCGCCGCGCTCGATCATGAAGCTGACATTGCGGAAAACTTCTTTATCGGCGCCCATCTTTCCGTCGCGAATTTTCCCCGGATACACCTTGGCAACTTGTTCGAACTCGGCCACGATGCGTCCGCTCGGCTTAGGCTGCGGAAAAGAGAAGTGAATCGTCTTTTCTTCCGGCGGAATCTCGATGCGTTCGATTTTTTCGAGTTCTTTAATGCGGCTTTGCACCTGCTTCGCCTTCGTGGCCTGATAGCGAAAACGGTTGATGAAGACTTCCAATTGCTCGATGCGGTCGCGCTGGTTCTTGTAGGCGGCCGTCAATTGTTCGTTGCGCTGCGTCTTCTGCAGCAGAAACTTGTCATAGTTTCCGGTATAGAACCAGAAGCGCTTGTTCCAGATTTCGGCAATCTTGTTGACGGTGACGTCGAGGAAATAGCGATCATGCGAGATCAGCACGAAGGCATGCGGATAATTCTGGAGATATTCTTCCAGCCAGTTGCGCGCCTCAAGATCAAGATGGTTCGTCGGCTCGTCGAGCAGTAGCAGATTGGGCTGTTGTAAAAGCAGCTTGGCGAGCGCGAGCCGCATCTGCCATCCGCCGGAAAATTCGTCGGTGAGCCGCGGCCAGTCTTCTTTCGTGAAGCCCAGTCCCATCAGAACTCGCCCTACTTCGGATTCAATCGAATATCCGTCGCGAGTACGGAACTCGTGCTCCACCCGGTGATAGCGCTCGGCTACCGCATCATATTCGGCGCTGGCGTGGTCGAGTTCCGCCATGCTGTGAGTCAAAGATTCGAGTTCGGTTTCCATGGCGCGCAGATCGTCGAATACCGACATGCACTCGGAAAAAACGCTGCGGCCGGAGAGCGTGAGGCCGTCCTGGGGAAGGTATCCGGCGGACGTTCCTTTGGCGATCACGAGCGAGCCATAGTCGAACGTGTCCATGCCGGCAAGAATCTTCATGAGCGTAGATTTGCCGGTGCCATTCCCGCCGACCAGACCAATGCGGTCGTGCGACGTGATAAGCCAGTCTGCGTTTTCGAAGAGAAGTTTGTGGCCGAACCGTTTACCGGCGCCGGAGAGCTGAATCATGGGCTGTGGTTATGGTCTCATAAAAGCCTGTCGTCCTGAGCGCAGCAAGGCGATTCGCATCGCGAATCGTTCTGCGGATTCAAAGGACCCCGTGTATGCGGCTAGCGCAGCCGGCCTTCCGGGGAGTTTGCGTCAGAGGGTATTAGTTCGCCTAGCGGCATACGAAATCCTCGATGGGCCGCTGATGGCTTCCGGCGGGCACGGGGTCCTTCGACTCCGTTTTCGCGCGTTCACGAAAACTACGCTCAGGATGATAGGGTGTTGAGATTTACGGCCAGACTGCTTCGGCGATGGGATCTTTGGCGGCAGCGGGGCGGGCGTTGCGCGGTCCTGGATAGGCTTCCCCGAGTTCGTGATGGTACTGGATGCTTTCTAGCGCGCGGTCGATGACGGCTTCCAGTTCGTGGGAATATTTTACTTCGCGGCCCTTGGCCAGGCGTTTCTTGGCTTCTTCAGCGCTCACCCATGTGGGATGACGATTGCCTTCATCCGGACGCCGCATCTGGTGGACCTCCATCAGGAAGGCTTTGACCACGTATTCCTGCACGCCGGAGGGCTGCCAGAACACTCCCTTGGAATGGATGTAGAGATGAAAGTGGCGCGGCTCGATGATGCCGAGAGCCCCAGCCTCCTCCATGGCCTCGCGTTCGGCGGCCTGGCTGTGCGACAAGCGGGTGTCTGTCGATCCCTTGGGGAAAGTCCACTTGTTGCCGCCGTTGGTATTAACCAGAAGGAACTCGACCGCCGTGCCGCGCCTGCGATAACAGATCGCCGCTACCTGCAACGGCAAGGACTTCGCGACTCGGGCTGAACCCATGGCGGTCTCCTGAATATAGGCTACATGCAAGATATTTCACCAGCGTTAACGTGCAACAAAAATTGTGCATCCAGGAGGGTTACGAAAGGGTTACATCTCTGATTAGAGTCCTCGTCCGTATACCGGGATGGCCGCTCCGGTGACATCT
>QIAK01000355.1 GCA_003225515.1 Acidobacteriota bacterium
TGGCTATCGGCGGGTGCGCAAGACCTCGAGGCTGACGATTGGGGGCAGTCTCAGTTTTGGCGGAGGTGTCAGAGCCGCCGTGAGCTGCGGGCCACGGCATGAGCAATCCAAAAGAACATAGTTACGATCCGGAAGCTGCTACTCTTGTGCCCAATAGCGGCGCTTCAGGTCCAGGCTTGCCCGCTTCCAAGAATACTGCGGTGCAGACTCCCGCCCCGGCGTCGCCGGGAGCAGATATGTTTGAAGCCGCGACCATGCTGGACGCCTCTCCCCCAGCCATTCCCGCTGATAAAAAGGCTGCGGGCGCGCGAGCTACTCCAGTTTCAGCGCCACTCTCCAGCAATGTCGGCAGCGGCCTTACGCTACTACCGGGAACTGTCATTGGGAACCGCTATGAGGTTCTCCAGATTCTCGGAGAGGGCGGCATGGGCGCCGTCTACAAAGCCAGAGACATCGAGCTCGATCGAGTGATCGCCCTCAAGGTGATTCGGCCAGAGTTGGCCAGCAATCCTGAAATTCTTCAGCGCTTCAAACAGGAACTGATTCTCGCCCGCCAGGTTACGGACCGGAATGTCATCCGTATTTTCGATCTGGGAGAAGCCGGCGGAATCAAGTTCATCACCATGGAGTACGTCGAGGGCGAGAGCCTTTACCAGATCCTCCGGACGAACGGAAAGGTCCCGGTGCCGGAAGCCGTCGACATCATGCGGCAGATGTTGAGCGGCTTGCAGTCGGCGCACCGCGAGGGAGTCATCCATCGCGATTTGAAGCCGGGCAACATCATGCGCGATGCCCAGGGCCGGGTGGTGGTAATGGACTTCGGTCTGGCGCGCTCGTTCGCGGGGGACGGCATGACGCGCACCGGCACCATGCTTGGAACCATGGAGTATATGTCGCCGGAGCAGGCGCAGGCCAAAGAACTGGACGCTCGCTCCGATCTGTTTACAGCGGGATTGATCTGCTACGAGCTGCTGACCGGCAAAATGCCTTACCACGCCGACAGCGCAGTCGCCAGCTTGCTGAAGCGAATGCAGGAACGGGCCGCTCCGCCCTCCGATTGGGATCGGACGATTCCGCAGCCGATCAGCGAATTGGTTTCCAAGTGCCTGGAGCGCGACCCTGCGGAACGATGGCAGAGTGCGCAGGAGATCATCGACAGAATCGACGAGATCGAGGGTAAGCGTCCGCCCTCAATGATTTCATCGACTCCGTATTTGTCGACGCCTCCGGTTTCAGTGCTTCCGAAATCAAGCGCGCAAGTTCAGCCCCCCGAGCCGTCCCAAAAGCCAAAGAAACGAATTTTACTTGGAGCACTGGTGCTTGCCGCGGTGGCTGGAGTGGCGGCAGCAGGCGGATGGTTGCTGCGTTCCAAGCCGAAGACAGCGCAGGTCCATAAGAACGTCACGGTTTTGTTGTCAGACTTCCGCAATACGACTTCCGACCCCGTGTTCGACGGCACTCTCGAACCTACGGTGGCGCTGCAACTGGAAGGCGCGCCCTTCATCAGCGTCTTCAATCGCGCCCAGGCGCGGGCAACGCTGGCCGAATTGCACGCAGGAGCCAAGGCGCTCGACGAAGCTGACGCCAGGCTGGTCGCGGTGCGGGAAGGCATTGATCTGGTGGTGAGCGGTTCGATCACCAAGTCGGGATCGGGCTACAAGCTGGTCAGCAAACTGAGTGATGCGCTGACCGGCAAGACCATCGCAACGCAGGACGCTGAAGCTCCCGACAAAAATAATATTCTGCGGGCAGTGGCAGCACTTGCCGACCAGATGCGTACAACCCTGGGCGATTCCGCTTCTGAATCGGCGAAACTCGCGGCCGCGGAGACCTTCACCACCGGCTCTCTCGAAGCGACTCATGAATATGCCGAGGCCCAAGAAGCGCGTTATGCCGGCAAGCCGGAGGAAGCGATCAAGGGATTCCGGCGTGCCGTCGAGCTTGATCCTAATTTCGGGAGCGCTTACGGCAATCTCGGCGCCTTGTACTGGAATCAGGGCAATCAGGCTGACGCCATCAATTACTACAAGCTGGCGATGCAGCACATCGACCGCATGACCGACCGCGAAAAGTACCGCACGCGCGGAGGCTACTATCTTGCGGTTTCCGATGGCGACAAGGCTGTCGAAGAATTCAGCCTGCTGGTGAAGCAGTTCCCTGCCGACAGCATGGGCCTGAGTGCGCTCGCCCACGCCTATTATCTGCGACACGAGATGGCCAAGGCCGTCGAAGTCAGTCGCAAGGCAATTGAAATTTATCCCAAGAACGTGGTGTATCGCACCAACGCGTCCCTCTACGCGCTCTTCGCGGGAGATTACGAAACCTCCGAGCAGCAGGCGCAAGCGGTGCTGCAGATCAATCCTGTTTACGAGGACGCCTTCACCATTCTGGCGCTCTGCGAAACTGCCAAAGGAAATTTCGACAAGGCTGCCGAGTCCTGGCACAAGATCGAGAGTCTGAGCGTGGGTGGCGCCTCCTCCGCATCTGGAGGCTTGGCGGATCTTGCGTTATACCGCAGCGACCCCACGCAGGCGCTTTCTCTGCTGCAGAAGGGCATCGACGGCGACACGGTCGCCAAGGCCACGGATGCGGCGGCAAAGAAGTACGTCATCATGGCGGAGGCGCAGCTCATGCTGGGCAAGAAGGCCGAGGCGCTGCAATCGGTGAAGAAAGCCGTCTCGATGAGCAAGGCCAACGTACTTTTCGCCGCGGCTCGCGTTTATCTGTTGGCGGGCGACTTCACGACGGCTGCGGCGTTAGGCTCGGAGCTTTCCAAGCAGCTCGAGGCCGAGCCGCAAGCCTTTGGCAAGTTGATCGACGGCGATATCCAAATGAGCCATGGGCATGCTAAGCAGGCGATTCAGCTTTATCAGGAATCGGTGCGGCTCGAGGATTCATGGCTGGCGCGATTCGATCTGGCCCGCGCTTACGTAGAAGCCGGAGCGTTCACCCAAGCCAGCACCGAACTGGAAACCTGCCTGAAGCGTCGCGGCGAGGCCACCGACATCTACATCGACGAGCAGCAGACCTTCCGCTACTTCCCCGCTACGTCTTATTATCTCGGCCGCGCGCTGGAAGGACTCAAGAGCGCCGGAGCTGCGGACGCCTACAAAAACTTTCTTGCGATGAAGGTCAAAGACGCCCACGACCCCATGGTGGACGATGCAAAGAAGCGCCTGGCAAAGATGTAATCGCGC
>QIAK01000356.1 GCA_003225515.1 Acidobacteriota bacterium
AACCAAGGACTCGCCAACGTGCGGACGAGGAAACAATTCGCGTTCGAACACAACGCACTTGACCCCGGCTTTCGCCAGGTAGCACCCCATGCTCGCTCCCGCGGGGCCGCCGCCAATAATTCCTACTTCAAAATCGCGTGTCGCTTTCGCAATATTCACTGATTTTCTCTCCCCACAGGTCTTGGCAAACTTTTTCGCTGGCCGCGCCCGAGGCACGGCCAGTCCAACTCGAGTTCAGGTTATGCGGATGCTTCCACGAACGCATCGGCAGTCAGATTGCCGAGGAAGTTGTGAAGCGCGTGGTTCGGATTCGCCTCGACCTGCTTCACGATGCTCTGCATGCGCTTCAGCACTTCCGGCTGTGCATCGTCGTAGACATCGCCTTGCAGCAGCTTGAGCACGTCGAGCCTGTAGCGCGGATCGGCCACGAACGCGGTGAACAGAACGTTCAGGCGATAGTAGACGGTGATGAAGTCGTACCAGTTCTTCGTGCCGCGACGCAGCGTCTGCTCGTACTCACTGAAGGCTTCGCGGCTGAAGTTCCCGGTTTCCAGAGACTTCATAATGTCCTTGTGGGCAAAGCGCGAGCAGCTCAGCGCGATGCTGACGCCGGTGGAGAAAATGGGGTCGACGAAGCGGGCCGCATCGCCGATCAGCAAAGTGCGATCGCCGACAATCTGCTTCATAGCGTAGCTGTAGTCGCCTTCTTCCTTGAACGGCTTGCACTGCTCCGATCCCTGCGCCTTCAGGCCCTCATAGAG
Source organism: Acidobacteriota bacterium (assembly GCA_003225515.1). GTDB lineage: Bacteria > Acidobacteriota > Terriglobia > Terriglobales > Acidobacteriaceae > Sulfotelmatobacter. The sequence continues at coordinate 762 of QIAK01000356.1, forward strand.
TTCAGGACGGGACTTAATACATTCCCAGAAAAACTCCTCGCGGCCTTCTTTCGACTTGGCGAAATTCTGTTTCTGCGTGACCACTCCAATCGAAGTGACGGTCTCGTTGATCGGAATCTGCCACACCCAGGTGTTGGTGATGGGCAGGAAGTGGATGAAGATGAAGTCGCCCTGGGTCTGCTTGTTCGACGCCATGCAGCGGCGATCGTAGCCGTCAAACCAGGTGTGGATCGCGTACTGATTGAATACTTTGTCCTGAATGCGCCATTTCATCTGGTTGCCGACGACGGTTTTGCGGCCGGAAGCGTCGACCACGATGCGGCAGGTGGTTTCCATTTCCTTCTTGCCCATCGTGTAGCGCACCGAGGCGTGATTGGGATTGCTGAAATCCACGCCCGTCACACCGATTCCCTCATACACCTTGGCGCCGAATTCGTTGGCGTGCTGCAGCAGCATCAGGTCGAACTTGCTGCGATCCACGTGATAGGTATAGTTCTGGCCCACGCCCTGTTCGCGCTCCGCGAAACGGATGTCCACGTGGCAGTCGGCAGAGACGCCGCCGAAATCCATGTTGTAGACCTTGGCATCGGAGGCGGCCGTCCAGGCTGCTCCAAGCTTGTGCGGGAACTTGGCTTCTTCCATCTTCGGAAGGAAATTCAGTTCTTTGAATACGCGGGTCGAAGACGGAACCAGCGACTCGCCCACGTGATCGCGGGGCATCAGTTCTTTTTCGAACACGACGCAATTGACGCCGTTCTTCGCCAGGTAGGCGGCCATGCTGGAACCAGCCGG
>QIAK01000278.1 GCA_003225515.1 Acidobacteriota bacterium
AAATGCACAATCTGAAGTTAGCGAATAGCGGTATTGGACTCGAGATGACGGTGGCAACCGTCCGACAGTTGACACCTCGTCGGTATGTGGACAACGCCGGAGCTCAGGAGCCGTGCCGAAAACTTCCGAGAACCAGTGGGGCCTCCCTCTCCGCTGTGCGAGCTACATTGCGCTTTCACCTGCAACGCCGATTAGAACCTCACGCTCGGTCACTTTGGAGGGACGCATGCTTTAGCCGTTTGGGTTCCGCGTGACTAGCCGTGCTGTTTACGCAGAAGAAGAGGATCACGAACAGATCGTTATTTGGGAGGTACGTATGCAGTTCACGAGATACAACACAGTTAGATCGGACGCAGATGTGATCTCCGGCATTTTGAATTGTGTTTGTCCGCAGTGCGGCGGACGAATGGGGGGACGAGGCAAGGAGTTCAGGTGCCAGGGTGAGTGTCTGACGGATTGGCGTCAGGTTTGGGAGTTCGCCTCGGCCGAGTTCGGGATGCGATCAAAGAGGAGACCAAAGCGATCGAGCGCGCACCAGCTTTCCGCAATAGGCCGCACGGACCCATCAGGGGCGTCTGACGCCGCTGTCGGAAATGGCACTGGATAGGAGAAACCAAACTCTTGAACCTCAGAGCCTGCCGAAAGAGATAGGAGAACCGAGAAGGGAATGCTCGCGAACTCGATCACAATTCGAATTATTCACACATCACTGTTTAGTTTTTTCTGTTACTTGACCATTGGCATTCTCCTTGCGGTTGTTCCCGGTCTAGTTCACCTCCATTTGGGTCTGTCTGCACTATGGGCTGGTCTCGCAGTCAGTTTCCAATATGCGGCGACGCTCGTCACGCGGCCCACCGCGGGACGCATGACCGACGTCCTGGGTCCGAAGACTACTGTTTTGGTTGGTCAACTGGCGGGTCTGATGAGTGGACTTTGCCTCATTGCCACCGCGTCGCTCCAATCTCGAACCCTGGCCTGTTTCGTGGTTCTTCTGATAAGTCGAGGGATGCTTGGGTGCGGAGAAAGCTGCGTAGCAACCGGCGCAATCACATGGGGTCTGGGACGTGTCGGTCCGGAATATGCCGCACAGGTGATTTCGTGGGCAGGAATCGCGAACTACGGTGCAATGGCTGCCGGTGCGCCTCTGGGCATTTGGCTCGAAACCAGGCACGGCTTTGCCTCGATTGGGATCGCAGCGTCGGGGATATGGCTGCTGGGCTTTGCGCTTGCGCTACCCTTGGCGCGCGTGCCGATTCTGCAAGGTCCGCGACTGCCATTTCCAGCGCTGTTCCGCAAAGTCTCATTGCACGGGCTGGGACTTGCGTTCGGCACGGCGGGGTTCGCTGTGATCGCGTCTTTTACTACGCTCTACTACGCCAGCCGCCATTGGACCGACCCTGCACTCGCCCTTGTTCTGTTCGGCGGCTGTTTCGTCGTCATTCGTCTGTTATTCGCTGACGCCATCAGTCGTTGGGATGGGTACCGAGTTGCCCTTGTCTCATTTATCGTCGAGTCCATTGGATTATTGGTTCTCTGGTCAGCCAAGACTCATGACGCGGCCCTTGCTGGGGCAGTACTTAGCGGGGGTGGATTCGCGCTGATATTTCCCGCACTGGGAGTGGAAGCCGTCAAAGAGGTCGCCGATCAGAATCGCGGCGCGGCCTTAGGAGTGTATACAGCGTTTCTCGACTTGGCGATGGCCATCACCGGCCCGATTGCTGGACTGATTGTAGGAAAGTTCGGTTACTCGGCGCCTTTTCTCTACGGCGCAGGATGTGCGAGCATGGCATTCGTACTTACTCTTCTCCTGTATCACTTGGCTCGGCAGCGACGCCTACGATGGTCACAAAGGGTGTTCGACCTCTCGGAAGCGTGAAGCATCGGGTAGATTTCACAACAGAACCGAAAGATTCCGCGCCGCCAGTGCAAGACTGTCCACATCTCGACTGGGACTGTCGGCTGGCTGTCATCGCTTGAAACAATGGAGGTGGAAATCGATGGATATCCCGCTA
>QIAK01000279.1 GCA_003225515.1 Acidobacteriota bacterium
GAGATTTACAGGAGCACGACGGTCTTCCCAAGACACGAGTTGTACGGCCTAAGCCAGCAGATTCGACGGGCGGCCGTATCCGTGCCCAGCAACATTGCGGAAGGGAAAGGCCACCGCTCCGATACGGAGTTCGTGCATTTCCTTCTGCACGCGCGAGGTTCGCTCTGGAACTTCAGACGCAGCTGTTGATTGCTGAGGAATTACAATACATTGGCAAAGAAGAAGCAGAACGTTTGTTGCGACTGGCAGAAGGCGTGGGTCGTGCCTTAAGTGGTCTGATAAATTCGATGAGCGAAAGAGTCGCCTGAAGTAAGAGGCCAACGACCAACGACGAACGACCAACGACGGTTCCCATGTTCGAACGCCTGGACCAAATCGAAGCCCGCTACGAGGACCTGACTCAGTCCCTCGCTTCGCCCGACATCGTCAACGATTCGGCGCGATACCAGAAGACTGCCAAGGCGCACGCCGAAATCGCGCCTATTGTCGAAAAATATCGCGAGTACAAAGACCTAACCAAGGGGATCGCCGACAGCAAGGCCATGCTCGCCGACGAAAAAGATCCCGAGATGCGCGCCTATGCGCAGGACGAGCTCACGCAACTCGAAGCCCGCGTCGGCGCCGTTGAAGCAGATCTGAAAGTTCTGCTCCTGCCTAAAGATCCGAATGACGAGAAGAACATTATTCTGGAAATCCGCGCCGGCACCGGCGGAGACGAAGCCACACTCTTCGCCGCCGAAATCTTCCGCATGTACACGCGCTATGCCGAAACCCAGCGCTGGAAGGTCGAAGTGCTCTCGTCTTCAGAATCGTCCGCCGGCGGATTGAAGGAAGTCATCGCCATCATCGAAGGCAACCGCGTCTTTTCGCAGCTAAAGTATGAAAGCGGCGTACACCGGGTGCAGCGCGTGCCCGCTACTGAACAGCAGGGACGCGTGCACACTTCAGCGGTCACGGTCGCGGTGCTGCCCGAGGCCGAAGATGTCGACATCAAGATTGAAGCCAAAGATCTGCGCATCGATACTTTTTGCTCTTCCGGTCCCGGCGGCCAGTCGGTGAATACTACGTATTCGGCGGTGCGCATCACGCACATTCCCACCAACACGGTCGTCAGTTGCCAGGACGAGAAATCACAGATCAAAAATCGCGAAAAAGGCATGCGCGTGCTGCGTTCGCGTCTCTATGAGATCGAAATGGAAAAGCAGCAGTCTGCGCTCGCCAAAGAGCGCAAAGCCATGGTGGGCTCGGGCGACCGCAGCGAAAAAATCCGCACCTATAACTTTCCCCAGAACCGGCTGACCAATCACCGCATTGGCTTTACCGACCACCAACTCGAACAGGTAATGGATGACAAACTGCAGCCGCTCATCGAGGCGCTCACCACACATTACCAGGCGGAAAAGTTAAAACAGGAAACGGCGAGCGTAGTTTAGATTGTGGCACCGAGACGCTTAATCCAAGAGGTAGGCCCCTCATGTCTGACCTGCAGGCAACACTCTCCTCTGTTCTCACCAACCGCTACAGCGCCAACGCCGCCCGCATCCGCGAACTCGCGACTCCGCTGAACGAGAAGCAGTTCTGGCAAAAGCCATTTCCTTACGGAAACAGCTTCGGCCATCTCATTCTGCACCTGACCGGCAATTTGAATTACTACATTGGCGCCCAGATTGCGAATACCGGATACGTCCGCGATCGTCCACGCGAGTTCAACGATCCCAATCCTCCGTCGAAAGACGAAGCGCTGCGGCGTTTCGATGACGCGGTCGCCATGGTGCAGCAAACCATTCGCGCGCAGTCGGCGGCTGATTGGTCGAAAGAATATTCAGGTGTGGGCACGAATGCGCCGAATCGGCTCGACATGATCCTGCAATGCGCCGCCCACATGCAGCACCACATCGGCCAGATGATCTATTTAAATTACGAGCATAAGCGGCAGGCTGGTCATGATGCTGCCTGAGAATGGCGGAATGCCATCAGTCCGCAACTCCACTCATATTGCGCAGCAGCGCCAGTCCCGCCCGCGCAAGTTTGGGATTTCACCAGAGGTCGAAAGTCGGATGGCAGCGGCTCTTTGCCGGTCGAGTTCGCGAGAATGTCCCAGCCGGTAAAGGTCACAATCAGATCTTCCTTTGGAAACACCTGCAGGTTTTGCCCGCCGAATCCTCGGCACAGCCATACGTACTCTGTGGAATCCGGCAGCTTCGACAGCCACCACTTGAAGCCATACTGAAACTGCGGCTCGTCGGTTTGGAAGTAGGGGGTCACTGACTTCTTCACCCATTCACTGGATACGATGCGCTGACCGTCCCACATGCCGTCGTGCAGATACAAGTAGCCGATTTTCGCCAGGTCGCTGCCAGTCAGATATAAGCCGCCTTCGGTATCCACAACTCCCAGATAGGTGCGCTTCCATTGATGCCTGATGCCGAGCGGCGCGAACAGATATTTCTGGCCGTAGTCGTCGATGTCCTGCCCGGTTTCTTTCTGAAAAATAAACGCGAGCAACTCGGTGACGCCGCTGCTGTAGTTCCATACCTTGCCGGGTTCGGCGGCCAGGGGCTTGTCGATTACGTACTGCACCCAGTCATCCGTGGCTTCCATCAGGCTGGAATCGCTGCGCGGGTCATCGTAGGGCACATCTTCCTCATGCCACTCGAAGCCGGCAGTCATGGTCAGCAGATCACGCACGGTCATGCGGCGCTTGCGGTCGTCAACATTCTTTACTTTGGATATGTCGAAATATTTCAAGACGGGCGTATCCACACCGGCTTTGAAGTCGCCGCGCTGCATGGCGGCGCCGATGATGGCAGAGGTGACCGTCTTGCTGACCGATTGCATGGTGTGCAGATCGCTGCCCTGATAGTACGGGTGCCACTGCGGATCGAAATAGTTGTAGCGCCCGGTAAGACGGGCATTGAGCGGGCCGCGCTCCATGGCCTGCTTGCCATATAGCTTGGCATAATCGTGCGGATAGGTACGCTCAAAAACTTTCTTGCCGCAGCGGAAGACCGCAAAGCTGTCCATCATCTGCGAATATTTGCCCGACGCAATGTCTTTGTCCAGCCTGAGGAGAACCTGCTCATCGATTCCAACACTGGCAGGAGTGGCGGTCGACCAGCCTTTGGTCGGCCAGAGAGTTGTATCCGGCTGGGTTGCTGCCTTTCCGGAGACGTTTCCGGATACAGTTCCTGAGAGGAGGAGTGCGGTTGAGGCAAGGACGATGGTTCCCGCATAAGCAACGAGCGTGCCGCGTTTTTTCATGTTGGGTCCGTGAGCACCTTACGGCGCGTACAAAATTGTGTCAAGCGCGCTCAACGGCCTCGGCTCGAAATCTCATTCTGTATTCCCACTTCTCGCGAAAGATGCGAGAAATGGGGCACCCCTCTTTACCTCTTTACTTCCTTTACTTTCTTTACCTTTTTTACCTTGTGTGCCTCTGGGACCTGTGTGGTTAGAATCGATCCGTGCAACTTAAGGAATCTCTCGCCTCCGGCATTGCGAGTCTCACCACCAGGAATGTTCCCTCGCCACGGCTGAATGCCGAGATGCTTTTGATGTTTACGCTCAACTGCGACCGCGCATATCTGTTCGCGCATCCCGAGCGCGAACTTACATTGGACGAGCAAGCCCGCTACGAATCGGCTCTCAGCGAACGCATGCGTGGGGTGCCGGCGCAATACATCACCGGGCATCAGGAATTCTGGGGCATGGATCTCATCGTGACTCCGGCAGTGCTGATTCCCCGGCCCGAGACCGAGCACTTGATCGAAGCTGTTATCGAAGCGGTCAGAGGTGGCGGACAGGAGTCTCCGCCCCACACGAATCGAATGCGCATGGTTGACGCCGGAACCGGTTCCGGTTGCATTGCCCTCGCTCTGGCGAAGGAATTTGCCGATGCCGAAATTCATGCAACTGATATTTCTTCTGCCGCTCTCGAAGTCGCGCGCGCCAATTCGGCGCGACATCAACTGGAACAGCGCATCCACTTTCATCAGACCGACCTGCTTGCGGGACTTAAAGCGCCTTTCGATTTCGTGGTCTCGAATCCGCCGTATGTCGGCGAGTCGGAAGAAGATCAGGTGCAATTGGAGGTGCGCAAATTCGAACCGCGCAACGCGGTCTTCGCGGGCGCGACCGGACTCGAAGTGATCGAGAGATTGATTCCACAGGCTCACGCTGCGCTGCGACCCGGCGGATGGCTGATGATGGAAATCAGCGGCACGATTGCCAGCCGAGTCCAGCAACTTCTCACCTCGTGGAACGACGTTCGCCTGATTCCCGATCTGCAGTCGATTCCGCGGATTGTGCGAGCGCGACGATGACGAGCGTGGTCAGGTTTCAGCGGGGACGTTCAGAACTTCGACGCTAAGTTGTTGAGTCTTGGTGTAAGTTGCTGAGCCTTCGGGTAAGTCATTGAAAAGTGGTAGGAGAGTCCTGGAAGGCCGCAGCGCGACCTATTTTCTCGCGGCGAGGAATCCGCCGGGGGCAATGACGATCGTCGCTGCCAGGGGCGTTTCCGGCTCAGGAAACGGCATCCTGCGTTACGCACAAGTTGCAAAGTTTGCTTCCGGCCAGGAACCAATGTGTATGTACAAATATGTCTTCAGCATGGCGTCTCGTGGAACTCTTTTCTTCGCAGGTGTTTGCGAAGGGCAGGTCTTAATGCCGAGCCACTGCGGGCAGAATTTCGTCAACATCGACGATGTCAGTCGGATATTTTCCCGTGTAACAGGCTGAGCAGTAAGAGATCTTCTCGCCTTCACCGCACGCTTTCTTAAGGCCCTCGAGTGAGAGGTAGGCCAGCGAGTCGGCTCCAATGTAGTCGCGAATCTCGTCTATCGACTTATTGGCGGCTATGAGTTGCTTCTTCGAGGGCGTGTCTACGCCGTAATAGCACGGTGAAATCGTCGGGGGGCAAGAAATACGCATGTGTACTTCTTTCGCCCCGGCGCTGCGAATCATGCGAACGATCTTGCGGCTGGTGGTGCCGCGCACGATGGAGTCATCGATCAGCACGACTCGCTTGCCTTCCAGCAATGAGCGCACCGTATTCAGCTTTAACTTCACGCCAAAATCGCGGACGCTCTGGCTGGGCTCGATGAAAGTGCGTCCCACGTAGTGGTTGCGAATCAAGGCAAAGCGAAACGGGAGACCGCTTTCGGCCGCATATCCTACCGCGGCAGTCAAGCTTCGCGCGCTAGTTGTCTTCCTAATCCCTCGCGGCTGGCTTGGACCGGACGTCCGAACACCAGGCTATCGGGGCGCGAGAAATATACGTGCTCGAAAATGCAGCTCGATTGAGGCGCGGCCGTCGAATAGAAACGGGAACTGACGCCTTCGGGGCCAACCACGATGAGCTCCCCGGGTTTCACGTCGCGTATGTAATCGGCGCCGATCAGGTCGAAGGCGCAGGTTTCCGAGGCAAAAACGATGGTGTCGTTTTTCTGGCCTTCGACTGCCGGAATGCGTCCCATGGCGAGCGGGCGGAAGCCACGCGGGTCGCGCACCGCGAACACGCGGTCGTTGCTCATCATGACCAGGGAAAACGCGCCTTCTACCCGGCGGAGCGCGTCGGCTACCGCTTCGGGCAGAGTTTGCTCCTTCGAAAGCGCGATCAGGTGAACGATGACTTCGGTATCGCTGTTGGTCTGAAAGATCGAGCCCTGACTCTCGAGCCGGGCGCGGAGTTGTACCGCATTGATGAGGTTGCCATTATGCGCGACCGCGATGGATCCCTTGTTCGATTGCACCAGGATGGGCTGTGCGTTCAATAAGGCCGAATCTCCGGCGGTCGAATAGCGCGTGTGTCCAATGGCGAGGCTGCCGCGCATCTTCGACAAAACATCTTCGGTAAATATGTCGGCAACCGAGCCCATGGACTTGTGGGCGCGCGAAGTGAGCCCGTCGGACGTGACGATGCCGGCTGATTCCTGGCCGCGATGCTGCAGAGCGTGCAGGCCCAGGTAGGCCAGTTTTTCCGCCTCAGGATGGGCGAAGATCGCTACTACGCCGCACTCGTCGTGAAATTTGTCAGAAGGCATTTTCAGCTTTTAGCTCCTGGCTTCTAGCTTTTAGCTAAAAGCCTGTTGGATACCCTTGCTTCCTTCAGTCTGCTCTGGGTTCAGATCTTTCCTGAACTACGTCGCCAGCAACTCTGGATCTGTTTGCAGCGCTGATTGCAGCGCGGTTTCGTACGCCTGGCTTAATTCTTTCACGGGGGCTGAGACTACGACCTTGCCGTCCAACGAAATTTCCAGATGGTCAGGAACGGTTTCTCCGATGGGCTCGGCGACTGCGCCGTACTTAGCCGCTACTTCTTTGATTCGCGGGATGTTCCCTGGGTCGCAAGAGATCACGATGCGGCTGGCATCTTCCCCAAACAGGGCGAATTCTCCAAAGAGGCCGTTGGACGCGAGGTTTACGCGGGCGCCTACATTTTTTGGCATGGCCTTTTCCGCCAAGGCGACGGCCAAACCGCCGTCCGCGCAGTCATGCGCTGAATCGACCAACCCGTGTTGAATCAGTTCGATGACAGCTTTCTGCAGTCCGGCTTCTGGTTCCAGATCGATTTCCGGCGGATATCCCCAGAGCGTTCCCAGGATTTCTTTCGCGTATTCGGACGAGCCAAATTCGCTTTCTGCATCGGTGATATCGCCCGCTTCCCCGGCGCGCAATAGCACGATGGCGCGTCCGGGCGCGGCAAAGTGCATTTTCGCAGCCTTATGTACATCCTCAAGAATTCCGACTACGCCGAGAACGGGTGTGGGATAGATGCCTTCGCCCAGAGTCTCGTTATAGAAGCTCACGTTGCCTCCGGTGATGGGAATTTCGAGTTCCTCGCAGGCTTTGGTGATTCCGTCGATGGTTTGCGAGAACTGCCACATGATGTGCGGCTTCTCGGGATTGCCGAAGTTAAGGCAATTGGTCGCGCCCACCGGAGTGGCGCCTGAGCAGGCTACTTTGCGCGCGGCCTCGGCTACGGCGTGCATTGCGCCCAATCGAGGATCGAGATAACACCAGCGCCCATTGCCGTCGAGCGCCATGGCAAGCCCGCGCTGCGATCCCTTGATGCGGATCACGCCGGCATCGCCCGCACCCGGAGCTTCGACCGTATTGGTCTGCACCATGTGATCGTATTGCTGCCAGACCCAGCGCTTGCCGCAGATGTTGGGGCCGGCGAGAAGTTGCTTCAGGGTTGCGGTGAAGTCAGCGGCTAAAGCCGCGCTCCCTTGGTCGGCTGCGGTGGCACGACCAAAGTCGTGCCCTTCCACAACTGCCGCGCTGCCCAGCTTCGCGCTTCCCAGTTTTATGTGCTCGGGCTTTTCGCGGGGCACCGGCGGCTCCCAGCGAGCCAGCGGACGTTTGTACAGGGGAGCTTCGTCGGTCAGTGCAGGATTTGGGATCTCGGCAACGAGTTTGCCGTGTTCGAGCACGCGCAGCTTGTTGTCAGGGATGACTTTGCCGACTTCGACGGCATCGAGTCCCCATTTTTCGAAGACGCGGAAGACTTCGTGCTCGCGGCCTTTTTGCGCGACCAGCAGCATGCGCTCCTGCGATTCGCTGAGCATGATCTCGTAGGGAGTCATACCGGTTTCGCGCTGGGGCACGCGATCGAGTTCGATTTCGATACCGACCCCGCCGCGTCCGCCCATTTCACAGGTGGAGCAGGTAAGCCCGGCGGCGCCCATGTCCTGAATGCCGATGATCGCGCCAGTTTGCATGGCTTCGAGGCAGGCTTCGAGGAGAAGCTTTTCGAGAAAGGGATCGCCGACCTGCACATTGGGCCGCTTCGCTTCAGAGGCTGCGCTGAACTCCTCGCTGGCCATGGTGGCGCCGTGAATGCCGTCGCGTCCGGTCTTCGCTCCGACGTAGATGACGGGATTGCCTTCTCCAGCGGCCTTGGCATAGAAGATTTCATTTTTACGAACGAGGCCCAGGGCAAAGGCATTCACCAGGGGATTGCCGGAGTAGCAGGGCTCGAACTTGGTTTCTCCACCGAGGTTGGGGACACCGAAACAGTTTCCGTAGGAAGCGACGCCTGCGACTACACCTTCGAGGACGGAGTGGTTCTTGTGGAGTTCAGCTTGGGTCGTGGCGGATGTAGTGTGGGTATTATTGCCCGCTTTTCCCTCAGCGCCAGCAGTAGCGGGCGAGGGCGCCCGCTCCATATTACTTTTACCTGCACTAATCGGTCCGAAGCGAAGGGAGTCCA
>QIAK01000280.1:0-200 GCA_003225515.1 Acidobacteriota bacterium
AACGCGAAAGAGAACGATGCCAGCAGCGCAGCGATGAAACCCCAAGAATCGAGATGCAGAGCCGAAACAGATTTCGGCCCGGAGCTCCCGGTCAAGACGCCGATGGTAAGAGCAATGCCCGCGATGGCGACTGCCACCGCAGCGACTTTTTGCAGCGAGAGTTTTTGCTGCCCGCGGGCGACAACGTAAAGCAATACTCA
>QIAK01000280.1:238-3562 GCA_003225515.1 Acidobacteriota bacterium
TTTGTATTGCAACGTAATAAAAATAATTCGACGCGGCCACGCCCAGCATCCCGAGCACAAGACATTGAATGAGACTGGGCGTGGGCAGCTTGATGCGCTGCCATCCGCGGCGGCCGACCAGCAGCGGAAGCAAGACCACCAGCGAAAATGAAGTCCGCGTCTGCGAAAGGATGATTGGATCAATGGGATGCAGGGCTTCGCCGCTCAGCACAACTTTGCCGATGAAGACGGCGCGGCCGAGTGCAGCGGAGACTCCCCACAGAAATGCGGCGGCGCCGATAAAGAAATATCCGCGCAGAGGATGAGAACGGCGTGGCGTGGGATTCGTCGAGCTCAGGATTCAGTCACCGCATCCGATGATGGAGCTGGGTCGAGGAACTGGTCAAGGCGTACGGGATCAAAGCCGACAATAACCTCGAACTCTTCTCCGGAAAAGACGACCAGAGTTGGAGTTTCGGTGCTGTCGTGTTGCTCGGTCATAACGCGGCGGGCGTCGAGGTCGGTGCTGATGTCGTGCTCTTCGAATGGAATTTCCTTGGCTTCGAGCAGCATTCTCATCAGCTCGCAGGAAAGGCAGCCGGGTTGTGTGTAGAACAGGGCGCGGGTTGGCGACATCTATTCCACCAATTCGATCTTCGAGGTTATCTTCGCCGTTTTCTCCAGCATAGCGGAGACCGAACAATATTTTTCTTTTGAGAGCCGGACGGCGTCTTCCACCGCCTTGCGAGACACTTTACCACCGATGCGATAGACGAGCGTGATTTCCGTAAACACGGCGGGATAGCCCGAGGCACGTTCGCCGCTGGCCGAGACTTCCAGGGTGATAAAGGGTTCGCGCTTCTTGCGCAGGATGCCGACTACATCGGAAGCCGTGCAGCCGCAAAGCGCAATCAGCACCAGTTCCATCGGCGTACTGGCGCTCTTGTCGGTTGCAGTGTCCATCACAATGGCATGGCGAGATGTGGCTTCACCGATGTAGCGCTCGTTATCAGTCCAGATTGCTTTCGCAGCGATCATGATTCCTTTACATCGCGCCGGATGTCACATCCTACCTTCGATTATCCGTGCTGGGCTCGGGATGAATCAGAACCCGGAACAGCTCGGGTGCATCCTGCTTGAATCGAGTTTCCAGTTCAGTCTGGATATCGTGAACGCGAGCCAGAGAAAGCTCGTCTGACAGAGTGCAATGACACGAGATGTACATGCGTCCGCGGACACGTTTGATGACAAAATCGTGCACGTCGAGAACCTCAGGAAACTGCGAGGCCGCGGCTTTGAGGCGGTGCTCCAGTTCGGCGTCGCTCACAACTTCTTCGGGCTTTTCAATCGTCGCCGGTTCGCTCTCAATGTGGGTGAGAATGTCGGCAATCTCAGGGATATCGTGGCGCATATCCGCTTCCAGTTCGGTGACTTGGTCGTGAGCGTCTTTTAGAGACATACGCTCGTCGAGTTCAATGTGCTGCTCCACATGCAGGCGCCCGGCAAAATCCTGGACGCTGATGTCATGTACGTTCAAGTTGTTGCGCGTGGCGACTGCGCGAATCTGGTCGAAGATATTTTCAGAATGCTGCGCGCGCGGCAGTGGTTGCACGGTGACGTCCGCGTCGGGCAGAACTTTGTGGACGGCATCGGTAACGGATGCAGCCAGCTGGCCTGAACGCTGGAAGGTAACGGTGCGCGCCAGGCCCACGGCAAGATCGGCAAAATACCGGTTCCCTGCCCTTCGTATGCGCACGCGATCGACTTCGAGCACACCGTCCACGCGTGAGACCGCATCGTAAATCTTCGAGCGTACCCCAGGCGGCGCGGCATCGAGCAAGGCGTCGATCGTGCGGCGCGCCAGGCGCCAACTCACCGAGACTACGACGCCCGCCACGAACAAAGCCGCGATCGGATCGGAGTCGCGCAGCCATTCAACATGATACGTGCGTCCGATCAGCACCAGCACAAGGCCGAGGACGACCACGCCGGCCGACCAAATGTCCGTAGAAAAATGCAGTGCGTCCGCCTCGAGCGCCTGGCTATCGTACTTGCTGGCAATGCGGCCTAGTGCTCGCGAGCGCCACCAGTCCAGCGCCATAGAGAAAAGCATCACGGCAAAAGCCGCGATGGTCGGCTCAATTTCAATGCGGCGGAAAAAGAGACGCACTCCCGCTTCGTAAATGATCCAGGCGCAGGTCAGCAGCAAGAGACCGGTTTCCACAAATGCGGAAAAGTTTTCGATCTTGCCGTGACCGTATTGATGATCGGCGTCGGCGGGTTTGTCGGAAACTCCAACCGAAAAATACGTAAGCAGAGAGGCGATCAGGTCCAGTCCCGAATGTGCTGCCTCCGAAAGAATGCCCAAACTCCCAGTACTGATGCCCACCAGCATCTTCAGTCCGGTGATCACGACGGCGGCAATCACGGAGTTCCCCGCTGCTGCGCGTTTCTCCGAGCGCATCAAGTCAGAGGGAGAGAGGGCAGGACTTCCTGACATGCAGGAATTATCGCTGTTGCGGGCGCAAAGCGCCAAGCAAATCGCCGGGCTGAGTCACTGCTTGCGAGAGCACGGATGGGGTTTCGATTACGAACACGACAGCCTGCAGGCGACGCAGAAAACGCCGCTGTGCTAGGATTTGATGCTTGGCATTTTCAACTTTCTGAAGCACCAATCCTGGAGGAAATATTTTATGTGTAAGAGTTGGCTGATGTGTGTTTTATTCGGGACGCTGGCCTGGGGACAAGCCGCCCCGGGCGCCCCTCCCGCGCCGCAGGCGCCGCCCGACACTTCTGATTCTGTGCCGGCGAACGCAGCTGTAATTACGGTGACGGGGGTATGTTCCGCGCAGCCTAAAACTGCCGCAAAGGATACCGCGAGCACCACAAAGACTCCTGCGGCAAAGACTCCCGCCGCGGATTGCAAGACGGTGATCACGAAGGCCCAGTTTGAACAACTGGCCAAGGCCTTGATCCCGAACGTCACGCCGCAGGCGAAAAAGCAGCTGGCGGGGGTTCTGCCACGCTTTATTGGGATGTCGAGCGAAGCTCAGAAGAAGGGATTGGACAAAACTCCGCAGTTTGAGCAAACGGTCAAATTTGCGAAGATGCAAATCCTGACGAATCAATTGCAGCGCCACATTCAGGACGAGGCTGCGAAGATTCCACCCGCCGATATCGAAAAGTACTACAAAGAGCACCCCGAAGCCTTCGAACAATTCAATCTGGACCGCCTGTTCGTACCCCGAACGAAACAGAGCGAGGCTGAAGACAAGGAAGAGGCCGCGAACGATGAAAAGCTGAGCGAGGAAGCGAAGAAGGCCAAAGAAGCCCAGGAGAAAGCTA
>QIAK01000281.1 GCA_003225515.1 Acidobacteriota bacterium
CTGGCTCTATGTAAGGCGCGGGCCCAAGGCGGCCCTGGTTAATGTTGGATTCGCCGAACGCTATTACGGGATGCGCAATTCGTATTACCGCTGGAAGCGGCGTCGCGCAGCGAAGAAGTTCGAAGTCTACATGCGGAAAACCGAAAACCGCCAGGTCCACTTCGACGAGCATGGAAACTACATTCCGCCGGATGACGATACGCACAAGGGGAATGGCGGGTCGAAGTCGGGCTGGGTGAACTAGCGAAGCGTCTCCAGAAATTTGATGAGTTCTGAGAAAATTATCTGAGGCAGCTCTTGCTTCGCTTTCCCTTTGAATCCCAGGTCGTGACCGGCGCCTTCGACTGAGAGCAGTTTCGTTCTTGCGGGAATCATCTTCAGAGCTTGTTGCAGTTCGGGGATCGAGCCGAAGGGATCGCGCGTGCCACTGACGAATAGCGCTGGCGTGCGCAGGTCGGGTAGATGCTGCGTGCGCTGCTGCTCCGGCTTGCGCGGAGGGTGCAGCGGGTAGGAAAGCAAAAGCAGGGCTGCGGCCAAATCCCGGTCTTCCGCGCACAGCATGCTGGCTTGGCGGCCGCCGTAGGAGTGTCCCCCCAGGAAGATTCGACCTTGAACCATCCCTCTCATTATTGCGATCGCATTCTTCAAACCGGCGCGGTCGCGGGCGGCGTCGCCTTGGCCGGGTGGGCCAAAGGATCTCGACTGGCGATAGGGAAGATCGCAGCGCAGCACAGTAAAGCCGTTGGCGGAGAAAGTCTCGGCGAGCGCGACCAGCAGCGGCGCTTGCGCGTTCGAGCCGGCCCCGTGGGTGAGTATGAGGGCGTTGCCGTTGGGAGTTTCGGGCGTGTGAAGGAAGCCGCGGACCTTGGGATCGACGGCGTTGTCGGCGAAGTCGCGGATGGAGGCTTCGGGCACAGGACTATTTTAAATCGTGCGAAGCTAGTGCCGACATTTGTAATCGGGGCTGCCGCGCTTGGCGCTGGCGGAACGGGCGAGGCGTCCGCCGCCACATGAGCATGGCCGCTACTCTGTTTTTTCCAGCGGCACTTCGGTGAGTGTCTCGTAGACCTTCACGATCTGGATTTCATTTCCCAGGCGGGCCCAGCAGCGGAGCATGTCAGGATCTTCCTGCGCGGCGCGACGCGTGTCTTCTGATTTCCAGTGGCGCAGAAAGACGTAGTGATGATCGCGGTCGCGGTAGAGCAGGTCGCGTCCGTAGCCTTTGGAGGCCACGATTGCGGAGAGTTCGCGCAGGGTTGCGAGAGAGGCGACTTCCTGCTCAGGGACAGGTTCCCAGATCGCGACGGAAAGTATCTCTTGCCCCATAAGGGTGGATTATAGCTTGTGGTGGCTGATTGGGGCGGCTGTCGTTTTCATTCGTCGTTGGTCGTTGGCCGTTGGCCGTTGGTCTTTGGCCGTTGGTTGTCGGCCATACGGCCATACCCGCCGTGCATCGTAATCTTTCGCCCCTTCGGGGCTTGTTGATTCACCCTGTCGAGTTACCCACGGCTTGCGCCGTGGGCTGTATTCTTTCGCCGCTTCGCGGCTTTTTCGCGGTGACTTTAAACGTTATACGCGGGCGAAAGCTAAACGTGCAGGGCTGAGATAGCTGGTTTGATTGTTTTCAATTGCGGGTTTTTGGCACAAGGTCCCTCCACTGCGCTCGCGTTCGCTCACTTCGGTCGGGATGACAACAATTTTTATCAACGCGCGTGCTGTCCTTTGGCAATGCTCCTCTAGCAGTCCTTCTTGGTCTGGATTGCCGTCGATTTAGTTTTGCTGGGCGAGTTCACGCCATGAGTTGCCTTCGTGTTGATGGGGAGTGAGAGCGGACTGATGGTCAGGCCGGGATCGACCACGGTGAGCCCGACATCGGGATGAAGGTCGGGGCAGTTTCCACACAGCCCGGCACCATCGGTTTTAACCACGAACAGGAGGCCGAGCCCGTTGGCGTAGTCCTCCGTCCAACCGGCGGCCACGAAGCCACCATCCTTTGCCACATCTGCTCCAGCGAAGTACTCACTGAGGGCTCGGCCGGTTGGGGCGTACACCTGGTAATAGAAATACTCCCAACCGGGGTTGCCGTTGGAATCGACTTTCCCGATCCAAGGGACCAGCCGGCCGCCCTCCTGCAGCTTGTCCTCTCCATCACCGGCGAGAAGGAATCCGCCGTCCGGGGCCTGGCGCACGGAGTAGATCACCACACCTAACTGGAGACCGAAGTAGCTTCCGCCGCTGTAGGCGTTCTGCCAAAGGATGTTCCCGCTGGAGTCCAACTTCACCAGCAGCCCACCTTTTTGAGTGGATCCAAACCAGGCGCCCGCGGCGACAAAGCCGCCGTCAGATGTCTGGACAACGGAATCGGTGAACAGCGAGCTTGAGGAGCACGCGTTGAGGGCCTGCTGCCACTGGACCTTTCCGCTGGAGTCAAGCTTGACGACCAAACCGCCCTGACATTGAAATGGCTGGCACTGTGAGGAAGAAGTGTAGTAGTTTCCAGCGGCCACGTAGCCTCCGTCAGAGCTCTGCTGAATGGCATTGAACACGGCGGTATTCGACCCCATGGGCCCAAGAACGGTCTGCCACTGGACGTTTCCGGAAAGGTCAAGTTTGAGGACGAGGCCACCACCCGTGGAGGGCCCGACGGCGTACTTTCCTCCGGTGGCGATGAAGCCGCCATCCGTTGTCTGTTTGATTGCGGTAATGCCCGCGCCATAGCGGCCTATGGAATAGCTCTTCGACCAGACAAGATTGCCTCCGGAATCGAGCTTTTCGGCAATTGCGAGCTGCTCCGATCCGCCGGTTCCACAATTCGCGCCAACATTGATGGCTCCGCCACCGACGATGTAGCCTCCATCCGCGGCCTGCTGTACAGAGACTCCGATGGTGTAGTCGCCTGGAGGAGCGGTGAAACAGCCAAGCTCTTTTTGCCACTGCGGGTTGCCGAAGGAATCGGTTTTGACGAGCCAGTTGACGGTCGGGTTGTTGTTGCCCGACGCAGGAGTCGAGGCCAACAGGATGTAGCCGCCGTCGGAGGTGGCCTGCACTCCCTGGGGTGTCACATCTTT
>QIAK01000237.1:0-12115 GCA_003225515.1 Acidobacteriota bacterium
TTTTTCTCCGGTTTGCAAAGCTAGGATGTGGGGATTAACGCGCCGCTAAGTCTATTACCCTTTCAGAGCTTGAGCAAGGCGCAATTATCTACCACTCCTGTCCAATTAAAGCTCTGCGCAGGCAGCCGAACAACACGTTCGGTGTGATCTCGCTCTATGGTGGCCAACTCTCCGTCGCTCCTGATAATCTCACCCAATATGGGCGATGTAGCCACGCAAACGAAGTCCTTCCTCAGCGGCAAAGTCGCGCACTTCACTGAGTCCGTGATTCGCGAGATGACGCGGAAGGCGATGATGTATGACGCCGTCAATCTGGCGCAGGGCTTTCCTGACTTCCCTGCTCCGGCGGAGATCAAGCGGGCGGCGCAGGAAGCGATTGCCGCCGACATCAATCAGTACGCCATCACTTGGGGCGCGAAAAGTCTGCGCAACGCCATTGCTCGAAAATTTCAGGAATGGCAGGGGATGACGGTTGATCCCGAGACCGAACTCACGGTGTGCTGCGGCTCGACCGAGGCCATCGTGTCCACTTTGCTGGCGGTGTGCAATGCGGGAGATGAGGTCATCATCTTTGAACCGTTTTACGAAAACTATGGGCCGGATTCGATTATCTCGGGGGCGAAGCCGC
Source organism: Acidobacteriota bacterium (assembly GCA_003225515.1). GTDB lineage: Bacteria > Acidobacteriota > Terriglobia > Terriglobales > Acidobacteriaceae > Sulfotelmatobacter. Next base: position 629 of record QIAK01000237.1, read on the forward strand.
GGTATGTGAGGCTGCGTCCGCCGGCTAAGGCGGATGTCGATGGCGAGTGGACGTTTGACGAGCGCGAGCTGCGGGCGGCGTTTCACAACCAAACTAAAGCCATCGTAGTCAACACGCCCAATAATCCCACCGGCAAAGTTTTTACGCGGGCGGAGTTGGAGCTGATCCGCGATCTGTGCGTCGAGTTCAATGTGCTGGCCATTACCGACGAAATCTACGAGCACATTCTTTACGACGGCACGGAGCACATCTCGATCGCGACTCTGGATGGAATGCGCGAGCGCACCGTCACCATCAATGGCATGTCGAAGACTTACGCCGTCACCGGATGGCGCGTGGGATGGACAGTGGCGCCGCCGGCGATCACTAATGCCATTCGCAAAGTCCACGATTTTCTGACCGTGGGCGCGCCCGCGCCGCTGCAGGAAGCCGGAGCAGCAGCCTTGAGCATGCCTTCAGAGTATTACGGGAAATTGGCAGAAGGATACCGCGTGCGGCGCGATCATCTCATGCCCGCGCTGACCGCAGCCGGATTCAAATGTTTCCAGCCCCACGGCGCGTATTACGTGATGACCGACATTTCGGCCTTTGGCTACCAGGACGACGTTTCGTTTGCGAAATACCTGGTGCAGAAAATTGGCGTGGCTTGCGTCCCAGGATCAAGTTTTTATCGTGATCCGCGGGATGGAGCAAAGCAAGTGCGGTTCGCTTTCTGCAAGAAGCCGGAGACTCTGGACGCGGCGGCACAAAGGCTGGCGAAGCTGGTCTGCTGATTTCGCCCGCTGATCAGGTCTTGGCGCGCGCAGGCGTCACCAATCTACCGGTGTTCTACTTCATTTTTTCTAAACTATCCTTCGTGATCACGCCGCAGGCCACGCGGTCGCCAGAGTTGCCAGATGGGTCGGTCTTATAGTCGTCGGCTTTGGCGTGGACCACAATCGCAGCGCCTCCGTTATCCAGCAGCGAGTGGGCGCCGGCGGTGAGAGTGACGTCTTTGACCTCGAGCCGGACCGTGACTTTGCCATCGGGGCCCACGGTGAAGTTCTTCAGGTCGCCGGCATGGTGGCCGTCGGGATTATCGAAGCCGTGCTTCTTGCCCTCGGGATTGAAATGCCCACCCGCTGATTTGAAGTCCGGGCCTTCGCACTTGGGGACCTGATGGAAATGAATAGCGTGCTCTCCGGGCGTAAGGTCGTGAAGGTGGAGTTCGAGTCCCCCATCCCATAGGATGATATTGCCAACGGCTTTGCCCTGAGCATCTTTGAGCTCCACGATGACCTTGGCCATGCTCCGGGATGGGAGAGCGAACAGCGCGAACAATAATCCGAGGCTGAGATAAGCAAGGCGTTTCATAGGTAGTCCTCCTAAATGAGAGAGATTATATTCCGAATTGACGGTCAGGTTACGGTCCAGCGAGAAAAGATTGAACTCGAAGAAAGAATCTGGCATTGCGCCTGACATACTTCGTTCCGGATGATCCACCCAAACCGATAGCCGTATCCGGTAACTCGTCCACAAAGATGTGGAGTATACTGCGAAGAAGTTTCCAGAAATCCTGATGGGGAAGAGTGTACTTATGGCTTTGAACGCGATCGAACAGGTGGCGGAGCAGGTTCCGGCAGACGATTTTCAGGCGCTTGAGGACAAGATTTATCGCACCATAGAGATGTATAAATCTGCGCGGCAAGCTCAGGCTATGGCTGAGCGCGATGCGCAGCGCCTGCGGCAGCAGATGGAAGATCGTGAAGAAGAACTGGTACGTTTGCGGCGCGAAGCTGTACAACTGAAGAAAGAGCGTGAAGAGATTCGCGGCCGGGTCGAAAAGATGTTGCAACAGATCGAGTCGATTGCTGAGGCCAGCTGAAGGCAGGATGCAGAAAGTCAAATCCCCACGGAGAACCGTCTATGGCTACGGCGACTAAAGATCAAATCATCAAGGACGCGCAGAACTCCAGCGTGCGGGTTGAGATATTTGACCAGGCTTATAACCTGCGCGGCTCCGATCCCGATTACATTCTGAAGCTTGCCGATTATGTCGACTCTAAAATGCGCGCCGTAGCCGAGGCGACGAATACAATCGACACCGTGCGCCTGGCGGTGCTGGCAGCTTTGAATATTGCCGACGAGTATCACCTGCTCAGGAAAAAACAGGATAGCGGAGCAACCGATTACCAGAAGCGCGCGCATCTATTAGCAAATGCACTCGATGAAGTGCTCGGCGAAGAGCGCAAAGCGGGATAACCTGCGTGGCTGCGCAATACTTCTTTTTGTCCTGTCCGTAATCAGCGGAAATGCCGCTGCTCAAGAGACAACTCTCCGTTCCCAATCCAATGTTGTGCTGATTCCGGCTTTGGTGAAAAACCAGCAGGGCGGAGTGGTGTACGGACTGCAAGCCAAGGACTTCGTCGTAGAGGACGATGGTGTAGAGCAGGCGGCGCGGCTGGACGAGGCACCCCAGGGGCAACCAATCTCGCTGGTCGTGGCGATTCAGCGAGGCCGCCGCGCGTATGCTGAGTTTCCGCGGGTGCAGGGCTTGAACTCAATGCTCGATCCCCTTTTCACGTTGGGAACGGCGCGAGTGGCAGTTGTGGAACTCGACAGCCAGGTGGACCTTACCCGGAACTTTACGAGAGACGCCAGCCTGGTGGAGGCCGATCTCAAGAATCTGCAAGCCGGAGATGAAGGAGCGGCGATCCTGGACGCCATCGACTACTCGGTGACGTTGCTCAAGAAGGAGCCCAACGATCGCTTACGCATCCTTCTGTTGATCAGCGAAACTCGAGACCACGGCAGCCACGTAAAGCTGGACGACGTGGTTGCAGCGATTGGGCAAAGCAATGCCTTGATGTACGCGCTCGCCTTTTCGCCCGCGCTCTCGAATATTCTCGACACGGGGCGAGGCACCAACAAAAACGAAATGCACCAGGGGGTCGACATCATCGATCTTATGTACCAGACGGTGCAGGCCATGAGGAAAAATATCCCTGCGACTATCGCGTCCATGACCGGCGGCGAGTACGAACTGTTCGCTACGCGCAAAAAATTCGAAGTACGGATGAACGATTTTACCAATCACCTGCACAGCCGCTACCTATTGAGCTTCGCGCCTAAGAGTCCGCATTCAGGGCTGCATCAGATTCGAGTCCGGCTCAAAGATGCGGGGAGCGCCGAAGTGCTGGCGCGAAGCAGTTATTGGACGGAAGGTGAAAGACAGTGAGATTTATTCGACTGCTGCATCCTCACGGGCGGCGGTCTTGGAGTCAAGCACCTCGCGCACTTTCGCGATCAACGCTGACAATGTAAACGGCTTGGGTAGAAACCACAGGCCGGCATCGAGCACGCCATAATGAACAATCGCATTACTGGTATAACCGGAGATGTAGAGCACCCTGACCGTGGGAGAAAGCAGTACAATCTGCTCGGCCAATTGACGCCCATTCATGCGTGGCATGATGACATCTGTAATCAGCAGCCGGATATCGCGATGGTTCTCCTTACAAATCGCGAGCCCCTCCTCGGCACTGCCGGCCACCAAGACCTTGTAGCCGCAATGAATCAGAATTGATGAACTGAGCTGGCGCAACTGAGGATCATCTTCCACCAGAAGAATTGTCTCGGTGCCGCGTTGAACGCTCTTGGGGCGATTATCAGCGACCGTCTCCTCGGCTGGCAGGTCAACCCGGGGAAGATAAATTTTGAGTGTCGTACCCCGGCCGGGTTCGCTGTAGACCCATATGTAACCTCCGCTCTGCTTCACGATTCCGTACACCATGGAGAGGCCGAGACCGGTGCCTTTGCCAACTTCCTTCGTGGTATAGAAAGGCTCAAAAATGCGTGCCGTCGTTTCCTCATCCATGCCGTGTCCTGTGTCGCTTACGGCCAGCATGACGTAACGACCGGGATCCACGGTTTGATGTCCACGAGCATAGGAATCATCGAGCTGTGCGTTCGCAGTTTCCAGAGTCAGTTTTCCGCCCTGCGGCATCGCATCGCGAGCGTTAAGCGCAAGATTCATGATGACCTGTTCGATCTGCCCCGGATCCGCTTTCACCGAACCGAGGTCATTGGAGGGGACGGTCAGTACCTCGATATCTTCCCCGATCAGCCGACGCAACAGTGAGTCCAGATTCAGCATGACATCATTCAAGTTAATTACTCGCGGCGAAAGCACTTGCTTGCGGCTGAAGGCCAGCAACTGGCGCGTGATGCCCGCGGCCTTATCCGCAGCCGACTTGATCTGCGCCGTGCTGTCCGCAAGCTGGCTTCCTGCAGGAACTCCCTCTGCGAGTATTTGCGAGTATCCGATAATGACGGTGAGAAGATTATTGAAATCGTGAGCAACGCCGCCGGCCAAACGTCCCACTGCCTCCATTTTTTGTGACTGGCGTAATCTTTCCTCGAGCGCTACCCGCTCGGTGACATCCTGCGCCAGTGACGCGACGCCGAGCACCTTTCCAGAATCATCCACCAGAGGAGTGTTGTACCACTCGCAGGAAATCGTGCGGCCATCCTGCGTAACATTGTCGTTGGTGCTTCGAGTTCCACCATTCTGCTTTATCAACCCCTGCCAGACGTCTTCTACGTGCTTTCGAAATTGGGCAGGGATGATGAAGCTGGCATGCTGTCCCAGGGCCTCGGCGCGGGAATAGCCGAAAATGCGCTCCGCTGATGGATTCCATGCAGACACGCGAAAGTGGGTATCCCATTCCACCACCGCCAGGGGAGTGTGCTCGAAGTGAATGGTGAGCTTCTGCTGCGACTGTCGCCTCTCCTCGTCGGCCAGCTTACGATCAGTGATGTCGCGGGAGATTCCCAACAACCCGATCACCTTGCCATGCGAATCACGATAGGGACCCTTGGTCGCCAGGTAGGTTCGGGTTACGCCTGCTGCAGTTGCCGTCTCCTCATACGTTTGCGTCTCGCCTGACGTCAAAACTGCGCGGTCCCGATCCATAATCGCGCAGCCTAGCTGCGGACTGAACACTTCAGTGTCGTCTTTGCCCAATAGATCCGCGATGCTGAGCCCCAAGAATCCTGCTCCTGCCGCATTGATCATCAGGTATCGGCCCTGCAGATCTTTAACGAACACGGCATCGGTAGTCCCCTCCATGATGCCTTGCAGCAAGGCTAGATTTTTTTCCAGTTCGCTCGAACTGATCAGTAACTGATTCTGAACGACAAACAATCGTCCGCCCGCGGCGATAAACGAAACCAGCACCAGCGCGACCGACCAGAAAAACTGTTCCTGCGCGATACCAAGGACCAGCGGAAAAACAACGGCTGGAATCAATAATGGCGAGAATTGCGCAAGAAGCTGCAATCCACGCGAATGCGACACGCGCTCCAGCGGCGCCTCGCGAATATTCCATGTTCCCGCAATTACGATCATTAGACAGTAGCTGACAGTCCAAAACAGGTCGGGCCATCCGCCTTGCTGATAATGGCCGGACGCCTGATAGGCGAGGGTTGCGTTGAGCACGGTCGAGTGGACTACCAGGAATGCGCCGATGCGCAGGAAGAACGATTTCTCTACCTGGCTCGTACTCAAGAGGCCGCGAATCAGGAAACTCACAGTGATCAGGGCAAAGAAAAGAATGCCCGCGTGCAGAGTCCTGATCTGCATGGCCTGACCGGCAGCCTGCCAGCGTGATGGGACGTATATCTGTGACAACTCCACGGCGAGCGCGAGGGTACACACTTGCACGAAATCGCAGACCCTAAGCCAGCCGTATCCGCTTCCGGGATCACGCGGACTCAGGAACAACGTCATCATGGCCGGGACGATCCAGAAAAAGACGAGAACGTCACTCGGCCACAACGTGCCCAAGGGCGCGTGCACATAGTCAAAATAGTAGGTGTAGAGGCCCTGGCCGATGGCCGTAAGCAGGAATGAGAATGAAACGAGGCGCCAGACACGCCTTCCGAAGAGTCCTGCGTGGCGGGAGACAATCCAGGAAACCACCGCAGCGATTAAAGGCGCGGCACAGTCAATCCAGTCGCCCCACAACGATGCTGTCTCAGTGCCATACCGAAATACCAGCACCGCCCCGTGCACGAGGATGAGGGTGGCCGCCGCCGCAATCGCGGACGTGCGCAGTTTCGACATCAGTCAGACTTCTCCGGCGTGCCGCCGCGCAGGCGGCTTCGCTTAGGGCCCGATATTTTGTTCCCCAGTATGAACTCACAAGTGGACCGTAGAATCAAGTCCTTCCGTGATCCTGAATGCAATGCGAGCTGCGTGAACCAGTCAACTTTCAGAGTTCCGATCACGTTGTTTTCTCTTCGGATTAGTTCGCTTTCCCTCGATGCTAGACAAGGCTATTCATGAACTTCGCATTACTTTTGTTGCAAGCCGCCTGCCAACTTTTTACTGTCTTGCACTTGCCAAGCGCGTGTCTTTTGCCTAGCATCCAGATTGAAAGCCGGCCTGCCAGGTTGGTGATGACGGTAACCGATTTTTGAACCAATGCTGAATGAACGGGGACTCGACTCGAACTAGGATCCGGTGAGCAGCGCTCCGCCATGCGGAGATGCCTAAAGGGTCTCGGCGGGTTCCCAACGTCTACCGACGGGTTCATTCTCGGCCCGTCACACGGCATAGCGGGTCGGCTTGATTTTTGCTGGTGTGAATTGGTTGTGTGGGACGGACGCATTCGTCCGTCCGAGCTTTTGACTTTGCTTAGAATTAATCCTGCCCAAAATCCGACATACCGGACCTGCTAAACTGTCCTCAGTAGCGAATTTCAGCTCCGCGCATCTAATTAAACGTGTTCCCACAATTATTTCATTTAGGGAAGTTTTTCCTGCCGACCTACGGATTCCTCGTAGCTATGGGCGTTTTGATCGGACTCTGGATCAGCGTCCGCAATTCCGAGCGCCTCGGGATTGATGGCGACAAAGCATGGAATCTTGGGATCCTTGTCGTCTTGTGCGGCATCGTCGGAGCGAAAGTGCTCTACATTATCAACGAGTGGGGTTACTACTCAGCGCATCCGCGCGAGATTTTCAGTATCAACACCATGCAAGCAGGCGGAGTTTTTTCCGGAGGGCTTCTCGCTGCATTCATCGCTGCAGGCTGGTATGTGTGGAAACATAATATGCCCGCGCTCGGCACCTGCGATGCCTTCGCTCCTGGGCTCGCGCTTGGGCATGCCATCGGCCGCATCGGCTGCTTTGCCGCAGGCTGCTGTTATGGCAAAGAAACGCATCACTGGTGGGGAGTGACTTTCAAAAATCCTTTGGCGAACTCGATCACCGGAACTCCGTTGAACGTGCCGCTCGAACCTACGCAGTTGTTTGAGTCGGCAGTGGAACTGGCAAACTTTTTGTTCCTCATGTGGCTGCTGAAACGCAGGACATTCGACGGCCAGATCATTGGCGCCTTCATGTTCATCTATGGCATCGCCAGGTTCTTCCTGGAATATCTGCGCGACGACCCGGGCCGGGGTTCGGTCTTTGGCGGCGCGATCACGGGCACACAGTTGATCGCGATCGGATTAGTGCTCGCCGGCGGCCTGATCTGGTGGCTCCGTCCGGGCTCGAAATCCGTCGCCGCGCAAACCGTGAGCGCGACCCGCTAGCGTCGCGGGCGGTTAGAATGCACCCCAAGGACGCCCGACCGTATCCTACGATTTGAAGGCCGGGTAGACTGTATTCGTTGCATTTGTCCTTAGGGACGATGAACGGTCCATGGCTCTGTCCTTTCCTGTGCAATTCACCACGACAAGCGAACATGCTGGCCAGCGGCTCGATCAGTTTCTGGTAGCGCGCCTCGACGTCAGCCGGGCGCGGGTGCAGGAGTTGATTTCGGACGGCAAGGTGCTGGTGAACGATGCGCCGGCACGACCTGCGCTCAAACTACGCGGTGGCGAGCAGGTCAGCGTGATCGGAGAGAGCCAGCGGGCTCCCTTGAAAGCAGTCGCTGAAGATATTCCTCTCGACATTCTCTACGAGGACGACGATCTGGCGATCATCAACAAGCCGGCTGGGATGATGGTTCACGCCGGCGCGGGCTCTACGGAGGATCAGCGTAATCGCGGCACGTTGGTCAATGCGCTATTGCACCATTTCGCTGCTTTGTCCGGCGTCGGGGGCGAGATGCGGCCGGGCATCGTGCATCGGCTTGACAAGGAGACCAGCGGGCTGATTCTGGTAGCGAAGAACGACGATGCCCACCGCAAGCTTGCGGCACAGTTCGCCGACCGTGAAGTGAAGAAAACCTATATTGCACTCGTACACGGATGGCCCAAGAAGGATGCTGGCACCATCTCCGCCAGCATCAGCCGTGACCGCGTGCGCCGCATACGAATGACCACTCGCGGGAGTGGCGGTCGCGACGCCGTTTCGCACTATGCCGTGCTCAGGCGGCTGGACAGTGCCTTCGGCAAGTTCAGTCTGATCGAGGTAAAGATCGATACCGGCCGCACTCATCAGATTCGAGTACACATGGCGTCGATCGGGCATCCGGTGGTCGGTGACGCTCTTTACGGTGCACCTCGTGAGCTGCGCGCTGCGGGCGCACGCGCCAGGAACGAGGCGGCCCGGCCGCTTTCTCTCACAAGAAATTTTCTGCATGCCGCACGGTTACAACTGAAGCATCCCCGGACCGGCGAAAAGATTGCGCTCGAAAGCCCGCTTCCGACGGAACTGCAGGGATTTTTGCAATCGTTAGAGTGGGACGTTGCGAGCGAAACTGGCAGTTAATACTTGGACGGTGATGTTACACGCGAGATCCCTCCGTCGACTGAACTGCGCCGCCTTTCGGGATGACTTCAGAAGTATAAGTATCGGCAGGCCGGATATAATGAGAAGTCACATGAAATCTCTGGGGATGAAACTAACCAACGGCACCGGGCTGTTTCTGCTGGCGCTTTGTGTGATAGCTGCGACCGCGCAGTCGACGACGCCTTCGGCTGCTCCTTCCACGACTCAACAACCGGCGCAGCAGGCCGGCGGCACGCCCGCAGCGCAGCAGCAAAACTCTGGCGAGGCCAAGCCCGCGTCATCGGATGATTCGCCTGCCCAAGATCCCGTCACTACCATCCGCACGGGCACCAACGAAGTGAACGTAGTGTTCACGGTAACGGATAAGCGTGGTCGGCGCATCACTGATATGAAGCAAAATGACTTTCGCGTGGTCGACGACAACAAGCCGCCCCAGGAAATCCGCAGCTTCCACGCCGAGACCAATCTCCCGCTTCAGGTGGGCCTGCTGGTCGATGCCAGCAATTCCGTGCGCGACCGCTTCAAATTCGAGCAGGAATCGGCCATCGAGTTTCTGAATCAGACGATTCATCCTCACCGCGATTACGCCTTCGTGGTCGGCTTTGACGTGACGCCAGAGGTCACGCAGGACTTCACCGACAACACCGAGTTGCTGGCCCATGGCGTACGGGAACTGCATCCGGGCGGCGGGACGGCGCTCTACGATGCGCTGTATTATGCCTGCCGCGAAAGGCTTTTAAAAGCGCCCAAGAATGAGACCGTGCGGCGCGCCATCATTTTGCTCAGCGACGGCGATGACAACCAGAGCCACGTGACGCGCGAGGAGGCCATCGAGATGGCACAACGCGCCGAGGCCGTCGTCTACACAATCAGCACCAACGTGAGCGGGACCAAAGGCGCGGGCGACAAAGTTCTCGACCGGATCGCCGACGCAACCGGCGGCCGTCCATTTCACCCGTTCCAGATTCGCGATGTGGCCAACGCCTTTGCCGAGATTCAGGAGGAACTCCGCAGCCAGTATGCTGTGTCTTACAAACCGGCGGATTTCAAGTCCGACGGCCATTACCGCACGATCGAAATTGAAGCCAACGACCGCAAGAATTTCCGGGTGCGCGCGCGCCGCGGATATTACGCTCCAGCCCAGTAAAATCGCCCTGAGGAACTGGGCTCCCATCAACCGCTGCATCCTGTCGGAGATCAGGAACCTTCATGCCAGGATATTCAGGAACGCCACTTCCGAAAAAGCTGGGAATCAAACCTGGATTTCGCGTGTGCCTGGTGGACGCGCCATCCGAGGCCCGCGCCGACTTGAAGACCGCGCTTGCCGCCTGCGAACTCATGCCGGACGCTAAGAGTCCGATTGACTTCGCGATGGTATTCACAAAATCGAGCGCGCATCTGAATAAAGAATTCAAGCGTACCGCCAAATTGCTTGCACCCGCTGGAATAATGTGGGCGAGTTGGCCTAAGAAAAGTTCCGGTGTGCCCAGCGATCTCGATGAGAACATTGTGCGCGAGATTGGCCTCGCCGCCGGCCTGGTGGACGTGAAAGTCTGTGCCGTGACCGAGGTCTGGTCAGGATTGAAATTCGTGCGCCGCGTGAAAGACCGCTGACGCGCGTATCCAACGAGGAACAAAAATGGTTCGAGTGGGAGTGATCGGATTCGGTCTGGCCGGGCAGGCATTTCATGCGCCGGTTGTACGCGGCGTGCCCGGGATGGAACTGGCTTGCATTCTCGAGCGTCATGGCTCTAAGGCGAAAGAGCGATATCCAGAAGTTCGGGTGGCACGAACGCTCGATGAGATGCTCTCGGATAAAACCATCGGCTTGATCATCGTGGCCACACCCAATGATTCGCACTACTCGTATGCAAAAGCATGTCTTGAAGATGGGCGCGACGTCGTCGTCGACAAGCCATTCACTCCGACCATGACCGAAGCGGAGGAACTCGTAGCCCTTGCCTCCAAGCGCGGCCGCCTGCTCACCGTATATCAGGACCGCCGATGGGATGGCGCTTTTTTAACTGTGAAAAAACTCGTCAGCTCGGGCGCTTTGGGCGACGTAGTCGAGTACGAGGCTCGCTTTGACCGCTTTCGCCTCGAGCCCAAACCGGGCGCGTGGCGCGAGCGCGCAGATTATGCCGCCGTCGGTGTCCTCTGGGATCTGTGACCGCATCTGCTGGATGGCGCTCTCGTATTCTTCGGGGAGCCTGAATCAATTTGGGCGTCTGCACTCTGTCAACGCCAAAGCTCGCAGATTGACGATTCATTCGACGTGCACATGGAGTATCCGAAACTTCGCGCCACGCTGCGGGCGCGCATCATCGCATTTGCTCCCAGCCACCATCTTCTGCTTCATGGAACGGGAGGTTCGTTCATCAAGTACGGGATGGATCCGCAGGAAGAAATTCTGCGAGGTCCCAATTGCCCCGACGGACTGGACTGGGGAGCGGATTGGGGGCTCGAACCGGAAGAACGATGGGGAACTCTGAGCCGAGTGAACGGGGAGAGCCGAAAGGTGAAGACCGAACGCGGCGACTATCGCGGCTTCTACGCCAACGTGCGAGATGCAATTGAAAAGCGAACTCCCCTCGATGTGACGCCGGATCAAGCCCTGCGCACCATGCGAGCATTACTACTCGCACACAAGAGCAGCCGCGAAGGCCGCCGAGTCCGGTGGACCGAAGCGCCCGAGTGAAAAGATCAGTGTCAGTGCTCAGTGTTTTGACAATCTATTGACAATTCAGGCGCACAACCGTGGAA
>QIAK01000237.1:12154-12706 GCA_003225515.1 Acidobacteriota bacterium
CAACGCTCAATCCGCTAAGGAGTTCGCAATGAAAGCATGGGCCAGCCTTTCCCCTTTCGCTTGCACTTTGCTTCTGGCCGGAGCATCGTCTGTTTGCTCCGCTCAAACTTCGTACAGCATCACCGACCTCGGCACGCTTAGCAGCAATGGATATAGCGTGGCCCGCGCCGTGAACTCGGCTGCAGAGGTCACTGGCGCCGCTGGCACGAACAATAGCAATGTGAGCTATGTCTTCTTGTATAACAATGGTGAGATGACCAGCCTCGGCACATTGGGAGGGGAATCCGGTATCGGCAACGGGATCAACACGTCCGGCCAAGTGGCGGGGTATTCTCAAAACTCGAGCAGCACGTATCGCGCATTTCTATCGAGCGGGAGCACGCTGACTGACATCGGCGACCTGGGCGGCGGCTCGGCAGTGGCGTATGCGCTGAACGATCTCGGCTGGGTGGTGGGATCAGCCGTGACGGCTAAGGGCGAGAACCATCCTTTCCTCTACCGCAATGGACACATGATTGATTTGGGCACGCTGGGATCGGCCAACAACAACTG
>QIAK01000282.1 GCA_003225515.1 Acidobacteriota bacterium
TATGGCGAAGCTGATCCTTTGCAATCAACAATTGCAATCAAGAATCAGCAATTAATGATCAAGGGAACCGTCTACAGTCTCGCCTGAATTTTGGCAGCCAGCGTGCGAAAGTCGGTCACGCCCTGGAGTTCGTAATCGGGCAACTCTACCCGGAAGTGATTTTCCAGCTTGGTCAGCAGGTCGAGCGTCTGCAGGCTGTCAATACCGAGCGCCTTGAAGAAGTCTTCATCAGGAGAGAGCTTCTCGCGCGGCACTTTGAAGTGAGCCGCGGCCAGAGTCAGTATTTCGTCGAGCGTCTTTTCAGCAGTTTCCATAGACGTTTATTTTAATCCACTTTGAACTATGGCAGATATGGCTGAGCGTCGGTGCTTTCGACAAACTTCTTCAACCCGGCCTGAACTGCAGGGCGCGCGATGAGATCGCAGAAGATATCGATTTCGCGTCGCAACTCCTCGTGCGGAATCTGCTTGATGAACCTCTTGGCTACGGCAGCCGTTTGCCGGTCAAATTTTGCCATCTGCCCGGCAGTGGCTCGCGCCGCCTGCAAAGCTTCACCTTCTGAAACGACTTGGCTGACCAGACCGATTTGTTGCGCCTTGGTCGCATTGAAGCTGCGCCCGGTCAGCAGCAGGTCTCGCATCACCGCATTCCCGATATCCCGCTTCAGACGCGGTATTCCGCCGTATCCGGGAATCAGCCCCAAACGAAGTTCGGGAAAACAGAATCGCGCCAGCTTGTCGGCGATGATCAAGTCGCAGGTCAACGCGAGCTCAAATCCGCCACCGAATGTAACCCCGTGAACCGCCGCGATCGTGGTCAAGGGCGAAGCGTCAAGAGCGTTCATCACCGCATGAATTCGTTCTAGATATTCCCTGGTGTGACCGGCTACTTCAGCCTGCCCATACTGCTGAATCCATTGATAGAGTTCGCGCAGGTCGGCTCCCGCGCAGAATCCTGCCGGGAGTGCACTGTAGATGATGACCGCGTGGGCTTCGCCACTTAGACTATTGAGCGCGGAGACGAACTTCTCCAATTCGCCGAGAGTAAGCGAACTGATCTCATTGAGTGGCTCGCGGTGCAGCGCCAGTTCGACGACGCCATTTTTCAGTTGCCAGGACAGAGTCTGTCCTTCGAAAGAGTTCATGCCATTTTTACCGCCTGGTACATCTCTTCGATCTCGCTTTTCATGCGGGCAGCAATCAAATCACGCTTCAGCTTGCCATTGGCGGTGAGCATCCCATTTTCAATTGAAAACGGCTCCTGGCGTATATGAAATGCCCGCACTTGCTTATAGTGCGGAAGGTGCGGATTGACGGAATCCAGCGCGGACTGCACCTGTTCCCCGCTGACGACGCCGGTGACAATCGCAGAAAGATACCCGCGGCCATTTCCAATTACAACTACCTGCTGCGCATCCGGAAGACGCTGCGCAATTTCTTCTTCCATCGCCTCCGGCGCGAGTTTGTGGCCCGAGCCGAGGATAATGAGATTCTTAATTCGGCCCACAATCCGCCAGTTTCCTGAGGCATCCTTTTCGCCCTGATCGCCGGTATGAAACCATCCATCCCGCAGCACGTCCGCGGTCTGCTGCGGACGGTTCCAATAACCAGGAAAAACATTGGGTCCGCGCACGATAATCTCGTCGTTCTGGCCAAGCGTCATCTCAGTGCCTTCAACTGAAGGCCCGACGCGTCCGGGCACAACGTGTTTCGGATCATCCATCGTGCAGATTCCGGTGGTCTCGGTCAGTCCATAGACCTGCAACACGGGGATGCCGAGCATGCTGAAGTAATCCTGGGTCTCAGGAGCGAGTGGAGCCGATCCGCAAATCAGGGCTTTCAGTCTCGCGCCCATCAACTTCTTGCGTATTTGGGGAAAGACCAGGGTATTAGCGAGCCAAAGCCAAAGGTGATCGCCGGCATGCCGCTTTACTTTTTGGCGAATTCGCACAGCCTTGGCTCGGGAATAGATCGCCTGCGCCATCCCACCCTTCTTAGCTATCTGTTCGTCGACACCGCGCCGCATCCGCTCGAGTAATTGCGGCACATTGAGAAAATAGTGCGGGGCGGTCGCCGGAATATCGTCAGGAATTTTTGTCAGGTTGGTGTTCAGCGTAACCAAGCTGCCGCGCAGCAGGAAAGTCAAGACGGCAATCCACGAAGCGCAAAAACTAAAAGGCAAATAATGAAAAACGTGGTCTTGCCCGGTTCGGCTTTCACCTAACAAGTCGAGCCTTGCCGCGGTGCAACCCAGCATGAATCCCACGTTAGCCGATGTGAGTACTACACCTTTGGCTTCGCCCGAAGTCCCGGAGGTGTAAATAATTGTGACGGCATCGGCGTCGCGCACTTGGGGGCGATCGAGCGCGACTCCTTCGACCCCTTGGAAGATTTCGTCAAAAAGAGCATGCGGAGGCGCTTCAGGGCAGCTGTTCTCGGGCCAGCTGTGCCGGATGCCATCGAGCAATCCTGCGTCGCCGCAGCAGACCAGCGACGGTGCGCTGTCTTTGATCAGCGCACTCAATTCAGCCGGAGCCTGGCGAAAATAGAGCGGGACAACAATCAATCCCTCGGCCATCGCGGCCAAATCGATTGCGACCCATCGGATGCTGTTCGCCGCCAGCACTCCACAGCGCTCGCCTTTTTTCAATTTTCTGGCAGCGAAAAACGTGCGCGCCTTGCGAATCAATTCGAGAAGTTCGGCGCCAGTGACCCCGGTGACGCGGCCGTCGCGGATCTCCTGCAACACTGCGGTGTTCGCGGCTGACTTGAGTTGCGAAAAGATTTCGCCGATAAAGGGCATGAGTTTGTTGAAGAAACGCGACCGGTTCAGTTGTACGCCGCAACCAGCTGCCGGAGGGACGGATTCATAGGCGGCAGGTAATCCTCCCAACTCCAGTCCCCCTGGCGAGTTGGGAATTCAGGATAGCGGCGCTGCACTTCTTCCTCGAAGAGAACGCCCATTCTCGCCATCACTTTCAAATTCTTTACTACCGTGCGGGCAATGCCGTCGGCGATGCGCTCCCCCTCTGTAGCAAGAATTTCCATTGCCGCCAGCAACTTCTGTTCGAGATCAGGATCATCGACCGTCATCAGCAATTCCG
>QIAK01000238.1 GCA_003225515.1 Acidobacteriota bacterium
GCGATGATCGCAACACCCGTCTAATGTGACGTTGATGGAATACCGAAGGGGTCGCATTGCGCAAGATTAGCGCCGATGGGATAGGCTAGCAAGGCTGGCCCGCCTCAGGGCCAAGAGTCCGGAAGAGGGCCGCCCTTAAGCTGGCATTCAAATTCAGTTGGCGTCGAAACACAATCCTGCTGGCCGCGACGCGAAATCGCGACCAGTTCATCCGATATTGATGCGTCTCAGCACGGTAACTTTACCTGCGACATGCCACTAGTGCGTGACGGCGGCGAACAGTTCCGAGTGCATCAGCGACTGGAATTGCTGGTCGTTGGCTTTGAAGTGCACCATGACGTTCGAGCCATCGGAGTCGACACTGGTGTTCTCTACAGCAATCTTCTCAGCCGGGGTGGCGCTCATCTTCTTGTAGAGCATGTACCCCTTAAGCAGCGACGAAACTGTGGCAGCCGTGGTGGTGTCAGAGGTGATCACGGCGAGTTCAAAGTTGACGCCGCTGTTGAAGCTCAGAGTGTAACGCGAGCCCATAAGGCGCTTCCGGACTGAGTCATAGTCTGCAACTTTGGAGGCGTCACCCATGGCGGAGCGCATCATGTTCTGCGTGCCCGCCTGATCGAGAATGCTCCACACCGGCGCCGAGTCAACGCTGGACATCATATCAGCCATGTTTCCGTTGGTGTCGAGGCCGAGAACCTGGCCTTCGCGAGTATCGAGAGCAACCCGAATCGAGGTTGAGTCGCCGAAGAGCAGCGTGCTGTCATCGAGAAAACTCATGACGAAGCCGCCGTCCATGGGATAAATTTCAGCCGTGCCATACTTCTTGGGTACGAATTTCTGCAGCTTCATCTTCTTGAGCACAGCCTTCATGTTAAAGGGACCGGCGGCCACTCCAACGGTCTTGACGCCTTGCTTGCCGGCGTGGAACGAAGCGAAGGTAAGGGTATCGACATCCTTTTCGGGATCAAGACCGATGTTCTTGAGGGCAGCCTCAAACTGTTTAATGTTATCGGGCATCAACTGCTGCTTTAGCGCCATTGCAGTGGAGGAGTCCTTGAGGGCTCGGTAGTCCACCGAAATTAGTTGCAGCAGATCACCAGGGACGCAGGTGCGGGCAGACGAGTTCAACGGCATGGCGTACGCCATGCTCACCATCAGCAGAGAAGCCAGGCAAATCTTAAAGAATTTCATTCAACGCCTCGAATCGGAAAACGTTAGAGATTGCGTGCACTAATACTAGGATGCACGAACGACCATGGTCGTTAATAGATCGATTCATTCTATTTTACTTGCAAGCTTTGCAAATGAAACAAAAGGACATGGCCATTGACCGGTTGGAGTCCCGATATGAACTGCTGTGCAAGGGAGCCCTAGGAGAGGGCTGCAGTCCGGCGGCGTACTTCCGCAATAAAGGTCTGATCCTTCAAGGACGTGAGGTTGATTTCTACGTTGGCGAGCGCACCGGTAAGGGCTGCACCGGCCAGAGCACGCGCGGTGGTTAAATCGGATTTCATATTTGGATTGGTGATAGGCTCCAGCAGGGTCACGAACTGGGCTACTTCATGAGCCTTTTCGGCGACGCTCAGCGGAACGGCAGTCGCCTCCTTAAGCGCGGCCTCGATAGTTGCTTCGCTCAATTTATCATCGGCAGTGGCGCGAGAGGCTTTGTAGGCTTTCATCACCGAGTTATAAGATTCGGCATCGGCATCGACGGCTGCTTTCAGTTCCTCGCGTAGCGGTGTAAGCCGGGCAATCGCGGCGCTGAGTTGAGATTCGTATTGCAGATAAGCTTTCTTGCCGCGGGTCATGGACGCGACCATGGCGGCCAGGCCCGCTGCCATAGCGGCAGCAGCAGCGGAGGCACTGCCTCCGCCGGGAGTCGCCGTCGGCGCGGCGAGTTGTTCGACGAAAGGTTCAACTCCGGCGCGCAGTCCACCGACGGCCATTTTTCCGCTCATCACCGACGCGAGCCTGTTTTCCAGAATTAGAGACGAATCGAAATTCTCGACCTGCAGGAACCATTCGGCAGCCTGTTCCAACGCTTTCTTGGGAATCAGTCCGACAATTTCGCTTGAGACTGGAATCACGCCATAACGCGCGGCCTCGCGCTTCACCATTTCAAAGACGCGAGCGACAGGCGTTTGCTCGAAGTCAGTGAGATTCATTGAAACCTGGGCCTGACCGCGTACCAGGAAGCCGGCGCCCTTCACGAATCGCATTCCGCCGCTCGAGTAGCGCACGGCTTTTGCGATCTTTTTTGCGATATCGACCTCGGGTGTATTGAGAAAGACGTTATACGCGATGAGAAACTTGCGTGCTCCAACCACCGTTGCACCCGCTGTCGGATGTACGCGAGGATCGCCAAAATCCGGGCGGCGTGCGGGATTGGTGGCGATCTCGGCGCGTATGCCTTCGAACTGGCCTCGGCGGATATTTTCCAATCCCTGGCGCTCAGGAATCCGGGCGGCGGATTCGTATAGATATACGGGAATCTGGAAGCGCTTCCAGATCTGTTCCCCGACATGCGCCGCCATGGCTACGCAGTCTTCAATGGTTACGCCATCAATTGGGATAAAGGGAACTACGTCGGCTGCACCCATGCGCGGGTGCGCGCCGGTGTGAACATTGAGGTCGATCACTTCGCTGGCCTTGCCCACACCGCGGATGGCGGCCTCTTGAATGGCTTCGCGCTCGCCGACCAGAGTGATTACGCAGCGGTTGTGGTCAGAGTCCATTTCGCGATCAAGCAGGTAGACGCCAGGCATCTTCATAGCGTCGACAATGGCGTCAACTTTTGATTTATCGCGGCCTTCGGAAAAATTCGGGACACATTCGACGAGCGTGGACATAAGGGAGAAGGATAACGGCCAGCGGAGTGCGCGCGCAAGGATGGAAGTCCTGCCACGAAATGCTTAAGAATCCTGGATGAGTTCAAATGGGAGCGCCGAACGATTGGACCGCAAAGCTCGCGAAGAATTTCGTGCTGCGCTTTTTGACGGGGCCTCTGATGTGGATTTTCCCGGCCGAGCAAATCTTTACCACAGGGGACGCTGAGGTTGCGCAGGGATTTTCTAATGAACTTTGCCGCCGAAGAATTTCCCAATTCCCAATCGCACCTGCACCGTATTGACCCCCGGATTCGGTGTGGCCAGCCCGGCGTTCGAGATGTGCATGTAGCGTAGTTCGAGACTTACGTTACGTTTTGCGCCGAGAATATGTACGCCGAGGGCGGCTTGATCCATGAAGTTCACGGTGTTGGTTCCGGTGGGAACGTTGTGGCTGGTGAAGAGGGTGCCTCCGGTGAGTTCGAGGTAAGGCGAGAGTCGGCCGTGGCGCTCGAAATTCCACTTCAAGCCGAGCGGGTCGAAGCCTACGCCGTAGGCAGTGTTCGCGGGCTGAAAGACGAGGAACACGGGGACTGCATCGACCGCATATTCGAATTTTCCACGCAGGAAGCCGGGCAGGTGCGGGGCAGTGAGTACCCATCCGTAGCGCAGGCCTGCGTTGAAGACGCCGGTATTGCCACGTCCGCCGCTGACGGAGTGGCCGCCGCCTGCCCATACCTGGACTTCGTGGCCGCCTTGTTCGGGGGCGGACTGAGCCAGGCAAAAGGTAGATGCAAGTACGAAGACGAGGAGAGCCGCGAAAGAGCGCATAAAGTCGTGACTCTTCGGGCAAAGGGCGCGAGCTCCGAAGCGACGACTTACGATACAGGAAATGGACGGTGAAATGCACTATACCGACGACGCTCAGGCGGTTGGTGCGTCAGTTTGAATCCGTGATTGTTCCGAGTTGGAAGTCATTCCGAGCGGAGCCTTTCTTCAGGCGGAGATCTGCCATCCATGAAATCGGAGAGAGGGAGATCCCTCAGACGGCTGAAGTGCGCCGCCTTTCGGGATGATTCCTCCAATTACTACAATGTTTCGTGTTAGGGAACGATTTCGAATACTGTTCCGAGATCTGCGGTTCCTCCGTAGATTGTGGTTCCGAAAAGATGTCCTGCGCCGTCGACGATGACTCCCGCACTGGGAAATCTGCCATCTGGACTGTTAATGAAGCTGTGAACTACGCGCTCGGGCCAGGGCACTTTAGAACTCGGAATGAATTGCAGGACCGAGCCCCAGCCATACGCGCCGCCGCACTCCGCAGCGGCATAGAGATTTCCCGCAGAGTCGAAGGCGACGGGACCGATGGCACACCACCCATCCGCTTGTTTTAACGCACGAAGCACGGTGGCAGACCAAGTGCGGTCGGCATGTCTTTGCAATCTGAAGACTGTGCCGCAACCGTTAGGTGGACAAAGGGTCGTATCACCGCCGAATGTAGTCGTACCGTAGAGATTGCCGGCGCTGTCAAAGACAAGGGTGGCATCTGGCAGCGATCCGTCAGTGAGGTTGAAGCTGTGAATGATTCGTTCGCGGTAGCTTCCATCGGACGACGGCGTGAGTTCAAAAATCGAGCCGTAGCCATAGAAGCCGCCCGCTTGCGTGACTCCGTAAAGATTGCCTGCCTTGTCGATTGCGACAGTGCCGGCCGGCAAGTCTCCATCTGGTCCGCCGTAGTTGAGAGGAAAGCTGTAGAGAATTGTCTCGGTCCACCCGCCTGAACCAGGACTGAGCCGGTACACGGTGCCGCCATTCTCGAAGCCTCCGCTGGCGCCGCCAAACTGAGTAGTTCCGTAGAGATTGCCGGCGGAATCAAAAACCAGTTCAGACTGGGGATCGCTTCCGTCGGTGCCGTTTCCGAAGTTGTGCAGAACTGTCTCGGTCCACGGAAGAGAGGAGGAAGGGCTCAACTCAAACGCGACCCCGCCGCTGAAAGCGCCTCCCGCTGCGGTTGTCCCGTACAGATTGCCCGCTGCGTCGAAAATCAGTGAGGAATCAGGGGAGTCGCCGTCGGGCCCACTAAAGCTATACAGAATGCTTTCTCGCCAGGCTCCATCAGAGCCAGGGGCCAGATGAAAGACGCAACCTTCGTTGAACTCGCCTCCGGTACCTGCTGTGCCGTAGAAACCGCCGTGTCCATCGGAAATGAGCCGGACCGAGGGATTCGCTCCATCCGGATTTCCGTGAAAGGTATGAATCACGCGCTCCTTTGGGGCCGCTGAGGCAAACGGTAGCGAGATCAGAAATGCGATGAGAATGACGAAGGTGGAATGTAGAGCACGAATCCCGGGCATGGAAACAGTTCCTCCAGCGAACGAACAGAGTCAGAAGCGAGGGCGGTAGTTCGGATTCGATTTAGTTCCGAAAGGTTGGAGGATCAAAGCTTGGAAGATCAACGAGCGTTACACGCGTCAGAACTCCAGTTAAGATCCGGAGTTGGCAGCACCCTAGTGTTTTATCGGCGATGTGCGCAGGCTGCGTGGGTGCTCGGCGGCGAGTTGCATCAGGTCGCGCGCCACGCGCTCGGTATTATGCCGCGCGACTCCACCTTCATCCAGATAATCACCCAGGATCGGAACCACGCCGAGGGATTTCACGGCATCGAGATCATTGACAATCTGGCAGGCGCCTTCGCCGGCATATTTCGCTTTGAGTTCATCCGACACCGGAGTGCGGTTGATCATCGCAAAGTCGAAAATCTGTTTCTGAGCATGCCGATTTAAAGCGCGGATGTGGTCGGCAGCGGTGAGATCAAGACTTTCGTTAGCCTGGGTCATGAGGTTGCAGATATATACCTTAGTGGCGTGCGATTGCACAATGGCATCCGCGATGCCGCGGACCAGGAGATTTGGAATCAGGCTGGTGAAGAGCGATCCTGGACCGATCGTGATCAGGTCGGCGTGGGCGATGGCCTCGAGAGTTTGCGGCATGGGGCCGACATCGGGCGGAACGAGAAACAGTTCGCGGATGCGTCCCTTGCTGGCCGTTATTTTGGTTTCGCCGCGGACGCGGGTGCCGTCTTCCATGAGGGCTTCGAGTTCAATGTTCGATGTGGTTGCTGGATAGATGTGGCCGCGAGTGAGGAGAATTTCAGAGGAGAGGCGCACGGCCTCTGAAAAATCGGAGGTCAGTGAGGTGAGCGCAGCGAGAAACAAATTTCCGAAGCTGTGGCCTTCCAGTCCCGAGCCCTTCTCGAAGCGGTGGCGAAATAGCCTGGAGAGCAGGGCTTCGTCTTCGCTGAGAGCAACAATGCAGTTTCGAATGTCGCCGGGCGGCAGCATGTTCAGTTCTTTGCGCAGGCGGCCGCTGGAGCCGCCGTCATCGCTAACCGTGACGACGGCGGACAGATCACGGATCGCGAGGGCATCGGGGTTCAGGAGAATCTCGGCCGGTGAGAGAACGAAACGTTTCAGTCCCTTGAGCAGAGTGGAAAGGCCGGTGCCGCCCCCAATGGCAACGACTCGAACCCCGCGTTCAAGCGCAGCCTTCTCCGGAGAGAGGGACTCGGCGGTCTTAGTTTCCATCGAGGATGTCCCCGCAGGGCAGCTACACAGGCTCTTCTTCGCCCAACTCGCCTTCCATGGAGCCGAGTTCGGCGCCGGGGTCGGGATAGAGCAATTCCGTAAAGCGCGGATCCTCAGCCAGGTTCTGGAAATCAGAGTCGTTCCGCGCCTGGAAACGCAGTTGAGCGTTCAGACGCAGGGCCTCGTCCAAACGCCGTAACGAATCCTCGACGTGGCCGGTAAGGCAATCGAGCGCAGCCAGGCCATAGACCACGTAATCAGATTTGGCATTTTGTTTGAGCAGCTTCTCGAGATGCTCGCGGGCAGTCACGTAATCACCAACATTCATGAGCGAGACAGCGAAATCGAAGTGCTCTTCGGGGGTCTTAAACTGCGCGGCTACCGAGCGTTCCAGATGCTGGTTGCAGATATTGAGATGAACGTTGGCGCGGTCGATCAGTTCCTTGACTGGTCCGGCGATCACCTTCTGAAAGTGAGGCTTCGCCTTGTCGAATTTGTGCTCCTGCATGGCGCGGAGCCCGGACTCATAGCTCTGCAGCGCCTGCGTGTAACGGGGATCATCCGCCACGGTCTTCTTCGGGGTAGGTTTCTGAGCCATGTGCAAAACTCTTCCTGTGCTCTTGGTAATGGGGAACTCCTTGGAATCGTGCTTTCTAACTGAGCAGTAAATATCGCGCAGTAAGTATCGCCCAAACAGTGGGTGAAGGTCCAGTTGCTGACGGAGCACCTAATTCATGGTCTCGGCTTGAATGAGGTCAATCTGCTTCCACTCGCCTTTGATAATGCCGGCTCGTATTTGCGTGGCTGTCTTGCCTTTCTGATGCTGCTGGTAGGAATAGTAAAGCTCTTTCAGGCAAGTGGAACACTGCGCTCCGTGCGTGTTCTCAAAGCAGCTATGCAGGCTGTTGTGACCCATGCGGTCGCAATAGCAATAGCAGGGCTGCTGGTGCAAGACGGTGGGAATCTTGGCGGCGAGTTCGTACGCGTGCGTCTGATATGGATTCTGCGCGTCCGCTCCCCAGAGGTCCGCCTTGGTCAACAGCGCAGGCAGCTTCGTTCCCTTAGCCGGTGGTCCGGCGTTATAGGCCGGTACACCTCCTTCTTCCTGCTGCGGCGCGGCCCATTGGGCCGACATGGTCAGGGTTACGAGAAAGATGAAGAACAAGGTCAGGCTGCGATAAAGGAGCTTGTTCTGGGCAAGTCGGGTCATGAAATGTCCTCGCGTGCAATTATTGTAACCTGAAAGGGGGCTGTCAGCTTTCAGGAAGAGCCTGCGGATAGGGGAGTAGCCGGAAGTTTCGGCAGAGATGTCCTACTGATCCCTGGTTGCACTGCCATGCTCAGCGCTTCTGTATACAATAGGGGAACATGCCAGGGACGTTTTCAGACCCGAGTTCGCCAGAACATCTAGCGACGGACACGCCGCCGGCAGGGTCGGGAACTCAGCCAGTAGCTCCGGCACCGATCCGGGGGACCGGAATTGGGGTCTGGGTACGAGATCTGATAATTTCGCTCGCGATCTCTGCGTTCATCATCATCTTCCTGTACCAACCCGTGAAAGTGGAGGGCACGAGCATGATGCCCTCGCTCGAAGATCAGGAACGGATCTTCGTGAATAAGTTTGTGTACCGGCTGGAACCGATTGAGCGCGGGGATGTTGTGGTTTTCCGATATCCGCGCGATCCCTCCAAGAGTTACATCAAGCGCGTGATCGGGATGGCAGGCGACCGCATTCGTATTGATGGCGGTCAGGTGTATGTAAACAATCAGGCGCTCGATGAAGATTATGTTCCACCCGCCTATACCGATTCCCGGTCGTATCCGGAAACTTCGGTTCCGGAGCATTGTTTCTTCGTGCTCGGCGATCATCGCTCGATGTCGAATGACAGTCGCGACTTCGGCCCAGTCAACCAGAGTTTTATCTACGGCAAGGCCGTATTCGGGTACTGGCCGATGGATAAGCTGGGCCGGGTGCGATAGGCTTCCTTAAAATCCCTAAATTTGCTGCTTTGAGGTGAGCGCTACTTTTTGCACTTTCATGCGTCTGAGTCATGACGAGGGGCACATCTATGAAGATTGCTGTGACTTGCCTGGGACTGCTACTGGCGATCTTTCCTCCTCATACGCTTGCTGATGAGGCCGAAGCTGGGCTTTCCTGTCCTGAAGCTAAGAACGACGGGTTGGCGACCTCTTCTCCGGAGTCTGAGGGCGTTGCCTCAAAAACGTTACGCGACATGGAAGCGGCGATCCGTGGCGGAGAGTTCAAGAAAATCGGCAGCGTGCTGGTCGCTCGACACGGCAAGTTGGTTTACGAGGCCAACTTCGAGGGTGACGCCACCACATTGCGTGATACACGGTCGGCAACGAAGAGCATCACCGATGCGCTGATGGGAATCGCCATCGGCGAAAAGAAGCTTGGCGTCGACTCGCGGGTGCTTGCGTTACTGCCGCAGCGAGCGCGAAACATGCAGAATCGCGATCCGCGCAAAGAAAAGATCGCTGTGGAAGACTTCCTGACGATGTCTTCTCCACTAGAATGCGACGACTGGAATGACGCGTCGCGCGGCAACGAAGAGCGCATGTACCTGGTGGAAGATTGGGCCCAATTCATTCTCGATTTGCCTGTGCGTGGGCGAATGCATGTGGGCGAGCAGGTTGATCCTCCGAAATATGGACGATATTTCAGCTACTGCACAGGTGGCGTCTTTACGCTGAGCGAGGTGCTGGAGAAGGCCACGCGCCAGCGCACGGACCGTTACGCGCAAGAAAAGCTGTTCGGGCCGCTTGGAATCACCGACGCACAGTGGGTCTACTCACCCATGAATATTCCACAAACCGGCGGTGGACTGCGTTTGACCAGCCGAGATCTGCTCAAGATCGCCGAACTGTACCGTGGAGGAGGCGTTTGGCACGGAGTCCGCATCGTCGACGAGGCTTGGGTGAGGGCATCAACTCAACCGCACGCTGAAATCGACGACCAGACGGAGTACGGCTACCTGTGGTGGATCAAGACGTTCAAGTCGGGTGGAAAGGGCTATCCCGCGTATTTCATGAGTGGTAATGGCGGGAATAAAATCGCAGTGTTTCCCGGACTCGAGCTGGCGGTTGTCATCACGAGCACGAATTACGGCACGCGG
>QIAK01000283.1 GCA_003225515.1 Acidobacteriota bacterium
GCAACGAGTAGAGCCGCGTTTTGAACGCGAGGGTCAGAAAAGTGAGCGCCAGCAGAATCAGCAGGACCGCATGAATGTGATCCCGGATATCGCCGTGAGTGATGTGAGCGAAGAAATGGATGAGAGTGAAAATGAGTCCCAGCAGGAAAATGGGAACAATGAAGAAGTGAAACGGCGGGTCCCAGCGAGTGTGATTCGCGTAGGTCTGGGGCTTTGTTTCTGGCATGTGGGACTCCTTGGGAAAAGACGTGCCAGTTTAGCAGAGTCGGCGAAGAAACCAGACGGGCTGGAGTCAGGGACAAATAGATGATGACAAAAAGGAGGGTTCGGGAATTCCCCAACTCCCGAACCCTCCGCACGGCCCGAGCAAGCGGTGCTTGCGAACTAGTTCATAGACGCGAGCAAGTTCTCTTCGACGGCGGGCACATTCTTAGCGCGTATTTCGGCTTCCGCTTTGCTCTCGGGCAGCCGATACATGGCCGGAATACCCTCGACTTCAACCCCTGAAAGGAAGCGCTGATTCCCGTACTTGGTGAAGACTAGGGCACATTTCGCAGGAGCTTTCTTGATGTCGCTCGTGGAAGCCCACACAAAGAAGCCCATCGCCGCGTCGGTATTGCGAATCATTAGTAGTTTTCCATCTGGAGACGTGGTCTGCACGGTCCACTTGCCCTCGGGAACAATTTTGTTGGCCACGGTGAACCCGAACGGCACATTGGTTACGATGCGCTCACTCTGTGTCAACTGCGCCGAAGCCCAGCCTGGCAGCAACACTAACGTCAGTGCGATCATCCACTTTGCGTATTTCATATTCGCCTCCCCATAAGCTGTTTTGCTCAATCTCAAAACTGTTCCGATGTTGCGCCCGAACCGAAAAAACGTCCATGGAGGCGGTCTGAATCGGCATTAATTGATCTGAAGAATCGAACAAAATCTTGACACGGCGCTGGAGGCGGTCAAAAATTGAGGCAAGGTTCAGGATGGTTCCATGCCTCAGAGGAAGATCCGCTTCGCTGAATTCGAATTGGATTTCGGCCGCTTTCAACTGGCTCGCGGCGTAAATCCCGTGCGGCTCGAAGGTGTTCCTCTGCAATTGCTGATGTTCCTCGTTGAAAACAGGGGAAAGTTGGTCACGCGCGAGCAAATTGCGGATGAATTGTGGGGCAGGGATGTTTTCGTCGATATCGAGCAGGGAATCAATACAGCGATCCGCAAAGTACGTATCGCCCTCAACGACGATTCCAGCCAGCCTCAATATTTGCAAACCGTAGTGGGCAGAGGCTATCGTTTCGTCGCGCCGACCAGCGCGGACCCAGAGATCGCGGCCCATTCCTTGGAAAACCACGATGCCTTCACGATTACCGCCGAAGAGTTTGGCCAAGCCATCATGGCTGCGGCCGGCGTGCACCCGGAAGATCACAAGAGCCATGGAAAGGTGCGAGGCTAAGTTAAAGATATTCGAACACTGGGAATGGCCATTATTAAAAGACGTCAATAATCCTCTAAACCAGCAGCCGCACTCTTCCTGTAAATTTCGCTATACAATCTCCATAGAATTTCGCAATCGCGAATCGATAATTCCATGAAAGCCATTCAAGTCAAAAAGGCGGGCGGGCCTGAAGCGATGGAACTGGCTGAGGTGCCGGTTCCACAGCCCAAGGCGAGTGAGGCGGTGGTGAAACTGGCCGCTTCGGGTGTGAACTTTATCGATGTCTACTTCCGCGAAGGCCGCTACCCGGCTCCGATGCCTTTCGTGCTGGGGCAAGAGGGAGCGGGCGTCATAACAGCGGTGGGCGCTGACGTGAAAAGTTTGAAGACCGGCGACCGCGTCGCCTGGACTGGCCTGATGGGATCGTACGCCGAATACACGGCCGTGCCCGCGGATCGACTGGTGCGGATTCCTGCGGGAGTTACCGATCAGCAGGCGGCCGCAGCCATGCTGCAAGGGATGACGGCGCATTATCTCTCGCACGACACTTATCCTCTGAAGCACGGCGAGACGGCCCTGGTGCATGCCGCGGCCGGCGGAGTGGGGCTGCTGCTGACCCAGATGGCGCATAACATTGGCGCACGCGTGATTGCGACGGTCTCGACGGATGAAAAGGCAAAGCTGGCGCGCGAAGCCGGGGCGGACGAAGTTATCCTGTACACGCAATCAGATTTTGAAACCGAGACCAAGCGGCTAACTAACGGCAAGGGAGTCAATGTCGTTTACGACTCGGTGGGGAAGACTACATTCGAGAAGGGACTGAACGTTTTGCGTCCGCGCGGAGTCATGGTGCTGTTCGGTGGATCGAGCGGCGCGGTGCCTCCATTTGATTTGATTGCGCTGTCCCAGAAGGGTTCGCTGTATGTGACCCGCCCCACGCTGGCACACTATATCGCGACTCGCGAGGAACTGGAAGCGAGGTCCGGCGCGGTGTTTGGCATGATCGCGGGCGGCAAACTCAAGTTGCGGATCGAGCATACCTATCCTCTGGCCGAAGCGCAGCGCGCTCATCGGGA
>QIAK01000284.1 GCA_003225515.1 Acidobacteriota bacterium
CACAAACTCTTACTCTCCCGCCGCCTTCGGGCCTCTGCGGGGCTTATCCGCTTCCGCCTCGAGCATCACTGGAGCAGGGCCGGAAATTCCGCCGTCTTTTCGCACGCGCCAGAAGTGCACGATCATCAGAACCGAGGCCACAATCGGAATCCCAATGCAATGCCAGATATAGGAACGGAGTAAGGCATTCGCGTCCACAATCGATCCACCCAGCAATCCGAACCGAACGTCATTGTATGGAGTCATGCCGAGCAGGGAACCGAATGGACCTTCGTGGCCCAACAGCGGCGTGGCCCGGGCCATATTCGTGCCCACGGTGACGGCCCAAAATCCGAGTTGATCGTCCGGCAATAGATATCCGGTGAACGACAAGAGCAACGTGAACACCAGCAGCAGCACCCCGATGTTCCAGTTGAATTCCCGCGGCTTCTTGTACGAGCCGGTTAGAAACACGCGGAACATGTGCAGCCAGACGCCGATCACCATCAGGTGAGCCGCCCATCGATGCATGTTGCGCAGGATTTTTCCGAACGGAACGTCGTGCTCGAGATAAAGCACATCGCGAAATGCCTGCACCTTGCTGGGATGGTAATAAAACATCAGCAGCACGCCGGTGTAGGTAAGGATGATGAACAGGTAAAACGTGATGCCGCCCATGCCCCAGGTATAGCTGTAGCGCACGGCGTCGCGGTTGATTTTCGCCGGATGCAGGTGCAGGAACACGTTCGAGAGCACGCCCAGCGCGCGGTTGCGCGGCGTGTCGTCATGTTTGTGGCGGAAGATCGAAGTGTAGACCTGAGTCTTTGTGGGATCTTTCAGGCCTTCGATCTGTTCTTTAGCCTTGGTCGGGATTTCGGTCTTGAGGGCGTGAATATCCTCTTTGACCCCGGTCGTGACCCGCTCCACGAGTCCGACTTTGCCGTTCTTCCCGTTGCCGCTACTCGCGCCGTTGCCACCGCTCGGATTATTTTCGTCAGCCATAAGAGTCCTGAACTTCGTAGCGCCGGCTTCCCGCCGGCTATCGCAAGAGCGTCTCGCCCTCGTATCCGCGGGCGAGTGCCCGCGCCAAACTCTATACTCCCGTCAAGAATGCTCCCGGATCGTTAAATTTGCTGGGCTGTCCCTTTGGCCACGAGTATAGCTTCGACGTATCCACCAAAACCTGCCCGTCAGGCGCGAGTTCAATGTGGGCGCGATCCATGGGACGCGGCGCCGGGCCCTCGAAGTTAATCCCTTCACTGTCGTAACCGCTGCCGTGGCAGGGGCACTTGAATTTGTTCTCGCTGGGCTTCCAGTCAGGCGTGCAGCCCAGGTGCGTACAGCGCGCATAGATCACGAACAGGCGGTCGGGGGTACGATCGACCCAGATTCGATATTTCTGCTGGAATTTTGTGTCCACACCGAGAGCGAATTCCGAGGGGTATCCGATCTTAAAAACGGAATTGGGCTCAAAGAGTGTACGCGGCAGAAAAAATCGGAAGAACGCCAGGAACCATGCCATCAGGAAACCCGTCACCATGGTCCAGACGAAACGCCGTCGCCGGCGGTCGACCTCTGTCGAGGGAGCCGTCCCGGCTACGCCCGCCGATGCCGCCGCCTTGGAGGTGCCTACCGCCGGAGTGCCCACATATTTCGTGGCATCCTGCGCCGACGCTGCGGGTTTCGGTGCAACGGGATTCGGATCGACCTTCGGGGTCTCCGGCTCCGCCATGAACTCCCTCCTCTTTTCTGCGCTCTTAATCCAAACCAGCCGCGGCCGAGTACTCCGGCTGCGCGAACTTTCCTGCCACGCTGATCGGAATCAGATTATCAGCCGCCTGGCCCAGAGCATCGAGCACGATCTGCCCCAGGGCATGGATAAATTTTGGAGAATCATTCAACCCGGCACTCATTTCAAACTGCGTGAAGCCGAGCCGGTGTGCCTGTTCCCGCGCTTCATGATCGATTTCTCCGAGGGTCTCCACGTGGTCCGACACGAAGGCCACGGGGACAACGCACATTTCACGCACGCGCTCGGTCGCCAGCTGACGTATGGTCTGATGCAGGGAAGGCTGCAGCCAACGGCTTGCCCCCACTTTGCTCTGATAGCAGAGCCGGTGCGGGTTGCTCCACCCGCCGCGCTCCGCCAGAAGCCGCACGGTTTCCTCGATCTGCCGTTGATACGGGTCACCTTTTTCAATGACGGACATCGGAATGCTATGCGCGCTGAACACAATTTCCGGCCGCTGCGGCTCAGGGAAGCGCGCCAGCGCCTCATTCACCTTTTCGATCACCGCGTCCAGGTACATCGTATTACGATAGAAACTGCCGGCGCAATGGACCGGCACATCGCCGCGGAAGAGCCGCCGCCATTCATTCAAACTCGAGCCCGCCGTAGTCGACGAATGCTGTGGGTAGAGAGGGAGAAGTACTACCTCATCGCAATTGGCCGCTTGCAGTCGGTCGATGGCTTCCTGGGTGAATGGATGCCAGTAGCGCATAGCTACAAAGCAGCGCGCTTCGAGTCCCCGGTTTCGAAGTTCGGCTTCGAGCGCCCGCGCCTGCCGTTCGGTATGGCGCCGAATCTGTGAGCCTCCGCCGATGGTGGCGTAGTGATGCTGCACTTTAGTCAATGATATCGGGGTCGCAAAACAGGTTATACAAAAAAGGTTCGATAGCTTCCAGCGTGTCGGGTCCGCCGAGCTGAAAGAGAACTATCCCCACACGCCGTGATGTGCGCGTCATTTTCCCCAGTATCCCCAGAACGAGGCAATGTACTCCGAACCGAGCGCGCGAGTCAATAGCTGAGACCGCAAGCTCGAGGCCCACTTTCAAAGATAAGGAGATTTGTCAGATAGATACGGAGATAAGTCACAGACTTGCGCGTAATGGGCTCGTGCCCTTTTGTCATTGCTCAAGACGACCGACGACGGACGACCGATGGCCAACGACCGACTGATACAAATTCCCGCCGCCGCCGCTCCGAACCCCACTTGTAAAAACCAA